>CACZFT010000023.1 GCA_902780535.1 uncultured Selenomonas sp.
TCCTGACGATGAATACTTCTTCTTGAAGCTCATCGACATGAGTCGCCATTGACTCGCTGTGCATCATTCATCCCACAGAAAAAATGATTGAGCCAAAAAAAATCCGTCTTCCGACGCCCTGATGCGATGACTTCGAAATCTTTTTCCGCAAAGTATGATTTTGCATAACGAAGCACATAGGAACCAACATTTCCTGTCGCTCCGAAAATCACGATTTTTTTCTTTTTCATGACATCATCCCCTGTCAACACAACGGCTCACCCAATACAGTGATTGACTTCTTCCACGAGCCAGGCCATATCTTGTACATCATATCGTTGGTCAACTGGCAATGGCAAAATATTACGCGCCAGTTCTCGCTCCCACGAACCTTTTGATGCATCTTCCAAAACATTCGGCCAAAGCATCGGAATATAAATTCTTCTGGCAATAAGCTTTTTCCGTACCTCATCTCCATGCGGAATCATGAGCGGATAAGCGAACGCTCCATCTGGGACGCGAAGTTTCAACATATTCCGATTATGAAGCGCCTCATCAAGAATTAAGAAATTTTCTTTCCGGCGTGCTCGTATGAAATCATCATCTGCCCCACGCAAGATATTTTCCGTCAGAAGCGACATCTGCTTAATGCCTTCGTCATCAAAAAACACATTATTCGATACATACTCTTGATAAAATTCCGATGCTGGCCGCTCGAAACGGCCAAGAAGGAAATGCATCCTCTCATGACTTTCATCCTGCGGCAATTCCTCCAATTGCGGGGCATCCGTTGCCAGAAATGCACCATCCGACACGCCGTAGAATTTCCGACAGGTATAAATCGTATCAATTCCCGTCAAGGGTTCCTCAAAATACGCTTGTGCCTCGTCAAAAATGATCTGCCCATATCTTGCCTTGAGTGCCTGAATCTGTTCCTGCGTCAGCTGCCCATACGCATTGACGATATATAGCCATTCACCCTTGCCAAGGTCGAAGTACTTCGGCATCCAGTCTTCCTCGATAGAAAACTGCCGGATGGCAACGCCTTCTTTCTGACATGCATCGCGAACCGCATCGCAACAAAAAATTGGCAATGCGATTTTCTGAATCTTCCGTGCCCGAATCAGATATCGAAGACATGAACGTCCGCAATTCAACGCCAGCAGACCTTCATGAAACATCGCCCCATGAAAACGTTCCAGTTCTATATAGCCGCCCATTTCGCGCATACAGACTGCCTCCGATTCTTCCTCATTCAATGATGACGGTGATAACATCTCGCAACTTCTTCATGTATGCATCTGATAGCGCTGCATTTGGAAATTCCAAAACCAGTGTCCCAATGGCGGCATTCGCTCCTGTGAAACGATGAACGATGTCGCCTTGGTGCACCCAGATATTCTGTTCTACGACGTACGGCTGGAGTTCTGGAGCAATCTGCACACGGCGGAAGATACCGTCCTGTTCGCCATGAAGAATGACTTCTGCCCAAGCCCCATGATACACTGGATCCTGCAGGGGGGGAATCGTCATGCCGAGTGCTGCACGAATATGCGCCGTAATGAGATCCGTCCCGCAAGCACGTTCCAGCATTTCCGACAGACAGTTGCCGCCACCACGCGGAGAAACCTCCATGATGTAGGGTTTTCCATCCGTTGCGAGGCGTGTCTCAACATTATAGATGCTTGTCCCCATATTCAGAAGATGCATCAAGCGATCGAGTTCGCTCCGTAGCTCTTTCTGTGCTTCAGATGGCATCCTGGAAGGCCAGCTATAGGCAGCAGGAGTATACGGGTTAGACGCACAGTCATCAAAGTATTGATTATCAAAACTTGCAAAAACCAATGTACCATCAACGGAAAAACAGTCCGTATCAGAAGAACAGCCGACCTTTTCCAAGAATTTCTCAATGATGATACGGCCACAAAGAGAACGCTGAAAAGCCGTATCGACTGCTGCTAGAAGTTGCTCCGCTCGATCAACACGCGTCACGCCCTTGCTCCCCGCAGAATCCGTCGGTTTCACAATGACCGGATATTCCAGCATTTCTACATCTTGCAAGACCTCTTCCCTTGAAGCATAGCCTTTCGAAAAAGGAACGTGAAACCCATGCTCCTGCAAGAAATGACGAAACTGGTCTTTGTGCTGGAGAATGTTCACCGATGCATAAGGTGGGGTCGGCAGCCCGAGATGTTCCGCGACATAGGCCGCCGTCACTACGCCTGGATCCGTTGCAAATGAACTGATGCCATCAATCTGCAGGTCACGCGCAAGATGCAGCACTTCATCCTTTTCAATAATGCTGACATTGTGATATTCATCTGCATATCGATGCCCGGAGTTCTCTGGAAGATAATCACATGTAATAACATAAATTCCCATCGAATGTGCTTTTTGAATGACGGGAACAATATAATTCGAACCACCAAGGATAAGCAATTTCTTCATACGGATTACCTTTCAAAACAAGATACAGATACAGTCTTCTGGAAGATGTCCCAATAGATTGCAACTCATTTTTCATCTGACCACGCCGTATCAATGTTGTATTTGATATGGTATCCATTCGTAAGCGCCGTCGCCATACCTGCATAGGCTTTGAGAAAATCCTGGACATAGGAGGCACTCCACAAATCTGGTGGATAGTCTTTGATGATTTGGACATTGCCATCTGCAAATTTCAACCAGCGGATGATGGATTGCTTCTTGTCCTCATCATCCCTGAAAAAGATATTTTCTCGGATGGCTTCCTGAATCATCATGGTCCAGCAGATCAACCCGCCAAAATGTGCATCAAGTGATCTATGCTGCTGCTCGGGATGCTGACGGAACGAACTCAGGGGATCCCGTATATATATATAATGTCCCCCTGCGCCATCAGGCGCAGCCATGTCGAAAAATCTACGATACGATATTTCCCTTCCCGTCCTGTCCAGCCCAGGCGGCCACCCTGCAGCATATACTTCTTTCGAAGCAGCGCCGTCGTCGGCTCGCCGAGATAATTCGTCAGGGACAGCAGCAGCATGCGCCCAACGTCACTGCCTTTCAACCGTGACGTCACCTCGCAGATCGGCTTTGTTGACTCGGTATCTGGCAGGGCCTCCCCATTTTCATCAATCGCATTCCGATACGATGTCACGAGCGTCACATCGGGATAGGTGAAGTAGTATTCCATCATCGTGGCAATCTTTTTCGGAACAAAAAGATCGTCATCCATGAGCCAGTTGACGTATTCTGCATCGGGATTGTCATAAGTCAGTGCACGATGCCAATTTCCTCTCGCATCAAAGTCGGGATGATGCTCGTACCGGATACGAGTGTCATCCGCAAAGTATTTCTCATAAACATCCTTCGTCTCTTCGTTATGGCTGTTGTCCGTGATGAAGATGTCTAAGTTGCGATACGTCTGCTTCTGTGCACTTTCGAGCGCCTGCCGGAAATATTCTGGGCGCTGGTATGTCGGAATGACGATGGAAACGAGCGGATAAAGATCTTTCGAATATTCGTCAAGAAAGGCATTTTTCTCATCGCCATCAATCTGGAAGGCATTCGAAATCCATCGGCAGGCAGGCTCTTTTTCTCCGAGAACGGCGACATCATGCCCGGCCCGCCTCTGCTCGCAGCTGGCAGAAGCGCCGAGGAACAGCGCGCTGTGAAAAAGATCTTTTCTCCAAGCAACGTCATGCTGTGTAGCGAGCAAGCAGCCATCGAGCACCTGCACGCTCTCGCAAAGGCCGTCGACAGCACGACCATCGAGTGCCTGTTTCTCCGCATCCAGAAGGATGCCGACTCTTTGCGGCGACAGGTAGGAGATGCCCGATGTCGAAATCTGCTTCGTCCCAGAAAGGCCGAGAATGCCGACATCCGGATGCGCGTGGAAGGCTTCAAGCATCCGCGAAAGGAGATGGGAATCCAGGACTTCCAGCTGCTCGCTGACATAGACTTTATACCGGGCATCGGATTGCTCCATAGCAACCTGAAAGGCCGCGGCAAGGTTCTCCCTGCCGGACACTGCGGGAACCAGCTGCACCTCTGCCCCTTCAGGCACCGAAAGAGCACGCAGGCGTTCTCCCATGCCCTGCGCGTCCACATAAATCACTGCGATCTTCTCCATAATCTGCCTCCAGATGTCGATATCTGGTTTTCAGCTTATCACAAAAGTCTCCCTCCCGCAAGACACATGCACAGAAGAAAGGCACATGCTCCAGTTTTCAAAGCATGTGCCAGAGAGTCAGAACGTATGCGCTACGCCGAGCGAGAAACCGACGCCGTTGTAGCCGGGATTGTGATGATGCATGCCGTTCGAGGAATGATGGAAGAGGTACGCGAGGCTCATGGCGTCCTTGCCCGTTGCGTGGTAGATCAGACGCGGGCCGATGCGCCAGAGGAAGCCATAGGCGCGGCCGTCGCCTGGATGCGCCTGGTTGTAGAACATGAGCGAGCCTGTGCCATCAATGCTGCCCGTAAGCTTGCCGACGAGCGGCCGTTCCCAGCGCAGCATCAGCGATGGGCCGAGACCGATGGCCTCCGAGTCGCGATAGATGCCATCTTCCGTCGTATAGCCGACCGAGCGGCTCAGCGTCCCGCCATACCAGACAGAGATGTCGTTGACGTCGCGATACTTGCGATAGATATGGATGTTGTAGTCGTCGATATGGCGCTCGTTGAAGAAGCGGCCTTCAAGATATTCTGCCTGGATTTCCCAGGTGCGCGTCGGCTTCGTCGCCTGTTCTTTCGCGGCTTTTGCCTCCTCGTCCTGCTCCCACTGCGTCTTTGCGTGCTTTCCCGTCGCACCAGCAGAAGCTTCCGTCTCATACGGCGCATCTACGCCTTCCACTGTTTTCGAAACGGCCGGGCTTGCCGCCTTTTCTGTTTCTTTTTCCGCTGCTGCACTTGCCGGAAGCATCGAGCTCATCACCAGCACCCCCGAAAGCACGCCTGCGACGACCCAGCCGACATTCTTCTTCCGATTCATCATCATCCACTGCCTTTTCTCCAAGATACTACTATCTTATCACAAATCGCGCGGCTGTGTTGAACAGTGCGGCCGCCCGTCATAACGCACATCCAAGAGATAGAGCCCGCGCGCTGATGCGGTCGCGCTCGCCTGCTGGCGGTCGCGCGAGGCGAGGATGCGCTCGAAGTCCGCGACTGTCAACACGCCGAGGCCGACGTTTACGACCGTGCCCATGACGTTTCGCACCATGTGATAGAGGAAGCCGCTGCCATGGATGCGGCAGGCGAGAAGCCCATCGCGTTCCTCACCGATGGTCGCCTCGTACATCGTGCGGACGGGGCTCATGGGCGCGCCGCCCGAGGCGCGGAACGCCGAAAAATCATGTGTGCCGAGGATGACGTCGAGCGCGGCCTGCATGGCAGCGATGTCAAGCGGGCGGCGGATGTACCAGGCATAACGCGCCGTCATGGGGTTCGGCGTCTCGCCGGTCTGGATGCGGTAAAGATAGGTCTTCGAGGTCGCCGAGTGACGCGCCGAAAACTCGCGGTCGGCTTCCCATGCTTTTTTGACTGTGATGTCATCGGGCAGCAGGCTGTTGACAGCGCGTGCGATGCGATCCGTCGGGATCGTGCCATCCGTAAAGAAGTTCACGACCTGCCCATACGCATGGACACCCGCGTCCGTGCGCCCGGCCGCCGCGAGTTCGATGCTGTCGCCGAAAATCACTTCGAGCGCCCCTTCGAGCACGTTCTGCACGGCGATAATCGGCGGCGTCTGGCGCTGGAAGCCCGCATAGGCCGTGCCGTCATAGGCGACCTGGAGTGCAATATTGCGGCGGCGCGCCTTCATCATCTCTTTGTGTTCTTTCTTCATGAATCAGAGAAATCCTTTCGGGAACAAGATGGCAACAGCTGTGAGTGCGACCATCAGCACGGCCGTCGCGCCCCAGGCCACATAGTCGAGCGGCGCAAAGCGCAGTTCCTTCATCTGCGTACGGCCGATGCCGCCGCGATAGCAGCGCGCCTCCATCGCCATCGCGAGCTCGTCGGCGCGACGGAATGCAGAGATGAAGAGCGGCACGAGAATCGGCACGACATTCTTGAGGCGGTGCAAAATGCTGCCCGTCAAAAAGTCCGCGCCGCGCGACTGCTGCGCTTTCATGATCTTGTCCGTCTCCTCAATCAGCGTCGGCACAAAGCGCAGGGCAATCGTCATCATCATCGCGAGCTCATGCGCTGGCACGCCGATGGATTTGAGCGATGAGAGAATCGCCTCAAGCGCATCCGTGAGCTTCAGCGGGCTCGTCGTGAACGTCAGGAGCGAGGACAGCAGCAGCAGCAGCGCAAGCCGCAGGCAGATGAAGAAGCCGCGCACAAGCCCTTCCCATGTCGCCGTGAGAATCCAGATGTGGAAGAGCGGCCTGCCATCTGCGCTGAAGAGATGAATCAGGAACGTGAACAGGATGATCCACCAGAGGGGTTTCAGCGAGCCGATCTGCGTCTTCATCGGCACGCGCGAGACGACCATGCAGCCAAACGTCAGCAGTGTCAGCACGAGATAGGCGACAGGCTGGTCAAAGACAAAGATGGCGATAATCAGGAAGAACAGCACGGCAATCTTCGTGCGCGGATCAAGCCGGTGCAGCACGGAGTTGCCAGGAAAATACTGGCCGATTGTGATGTTATTGAGCATCGTTCCCCCTCCTTCCCTTCTGATTCTGTGTTGATTTCAATGCCCGCTCGATGGCACGGGCCGCCTGCTCCGGTGTGCGTGAGAGCAGGTCATCTGCCGTCAGTGGCACGCCAGCCTCCTGAATGCGCGTCAAGAGCGTCATGAGCTGCGGCGGCCGCAGGCCGGCCTTGGCGATGGTTTCTGTCTGCGGGAACACCTCGGCCGGACTGCCGGAGAGCAACATCTCGCCCTGCCGCATGACGACGACGGTATCCGCGAGCTGGAAGATGTCATCCATATTATGCGACACGAAGATGATCGTCGTGCCTTCCTTGCGATGCAACTCCCCGATAGTAGCCAGCAAATCCTTGCGTCCCTTCGGGTCGAGCCCTGCCGTCGGTTCGTCGAGCACGAGATATTTCGGTTGGAGCGCCAGCACGCCCGCAAGCGCGACGCGACGCATCTGCCCGCCCGAAAGCTGGAACGGCGAGCGGTCACGATACGTCTCGAAATCAAGATGCACGAGTGCCATCGACGTGCGGACACGCTCATCGACCTCGGCTTCATCACAGCCGAAGTTGCGCAGACCAAACGCGATGTCCTCGAAAATCGTTTCCTCGAAGAGCTGGTGCTCGGCATACTGGAACACCATGCCGACGCTGCGCCGTGCGGCCAATGCTTTCGCCTTTTCTGCCTTTCCCTTTGGCGAAAGATTGACGCCATCGACGAGCACCTGCCCCGACGTCGGCGTCAAGAGGCCGTTGAGATGCTGGAGAAGCGTCGACTTTCCCGAGCCCGTATGCCCCGCAATCGCGACGAATCCGCCTTCCTCGATGGAAAGCGTCACATGCTTGAGCGCCTTGCGTTCGTAGGGCGTGCCCGGCATATAGGTATAGCTGATGTCCTGCAGTTCAATCGCCAAGAGCCGCGCCCCCTTTTCCTGCATGTCCTGCTGCCGCGCCAAGCGCCTGCACGAGGTCGTCCTCCGTCACGATGGCCTGCGGCAGGTCGATGCCGTCCGCCCGCAGACGTGCGCCGAGCTCGACGGAAAGCGGCACGTCGAGGCCGAGCTTCTGGAGCTCGTCTGCCTTTGCAAAAACTTCGCGCGGCGTGCCGTCCATTGCGAGTTTCCCATGGTCGAGCACGATGATGCGATCGGCAGCCGCCGCTTCTTCCATGAAATGCGTGATGTAGACGATGGTCTTGTGCTGCTCTTTGTGGAGCTGCCTGACAACGGCCAGAATTTCCGCACGTCCCTCAGGATCGAGCATGGCCGTCGCCTCGTCGAATACGAGACATTCCGTCTGCATCGCGAGTGCACCTGCAATCGCGATGCGCTGCTTCTGTCCGCCCGAGAGCAGATGCGGCGCGAACGAACGGAACTTCGTCATGCCGACGACAGACAGCGCCTCATCGACGCGGCTCCGGATCTCCTTCGGCGGCACGCCGAGATTCTCTGGGCCGAATGCCACGTCATCCTCGACGATGGCAGCGATGAGTTGGTTATCGGGATTCTGGAATACCATGCCGACCTTCTGCCGAATGCGCCAGACCTGATCGACATTCTGCGTGTCCATGCCGTCGATGCGGCAGACGCCGCTCGTCGGCAGCAGCAGCGCGTCGAGGTGCTTTGCGAGCGTCGACTTGCCCGAGCCGTTCGACCCGAGCACGGCGACAAATTCTCCCGCCTCGATAGAGAGCGAGACATCCGTGAGCGCCCGATGCTCGTTTTCCTCGCCCGCATGGTAGACATGCGAGAGGCGGTCGAGTTCTATGAGAGCCATAAGCATTCTTTCCTTTCATATAGACATCTCATATTATACGACACCTCGCAAGTTTGGTAAAGGCAGATGTGGAAACACGTTGACGATACTTTTTCTCCCGCATAAGAGAACAATTCTGCATCACATATGACCTACTTGTGAGACTCCCTCAGTCAGCTTCGCTGACAGCTCCCTCTGAGATGGAGCCTTTTCTGAACAGAAAAACCGCCTGCTCCAACGTGTGGAGCAGGCGGCTGGAATCTCTATGAGATTACACGAGCTCGATGATGACCATCGGAGCTGCGTCACCGCGGCGGTTGCCGAGCTTCAGGATGCGCGTGTAGCCACCCTGGCGGTCGGAGTATTTGCCAGCGATTTCGTCGAAGAGCTTTCTCACGACATCTTCATCAGCGAGGGATGCGATTGCCTGACGGCGGGCGCTGAGGTCGCCACGCTTTGCGAGCGTGATGAGCTTGTCAGCGAACTTGCGGAGCTCTTTTGCTTTTGCTTCCGTCGTCTCAATGCGTCCATATCTGAAGAAGGAAGTGAGGATGCTGCTGAAAAGTGCCTTGCGGGCGCCGGAGTTCCGGCCTAATTTTCTGTAGCTCATTTGTTTCCCTCTCTTACATCTTATTCATTGTTTTCCATCAGAGATAAACCGAGGTCTTCGAGTTTCTTCTTGACCTCTTCCAGCGACTTGCGGCCGAGGTTGCGGACCTTCATCATGTCTTCCTCCGTCTTGGCCGTGAGGTCAGCGACGGTGTTGATGTTGGCGCGCTTGAGGCAGTTGAAGGAACGGACGGAGAGGTCAAGGTCTTCGATCGTCATGTCGAGAACCTTCGAGGACGTATCCTCTTCTTCCTCCGGGAATGTCGATTCCTCTTCTTCCACCTCTTCCGGAAGGCCATCCATGTTCTGGAAAAGTTTCAGGTGCATGACGAGAATGCCTGCTGCCTTCGACACGGCTTCCTCCGGGCGAACGGAACCATCCGTCCAGACTTCGAGGATGAGCTTGTCGTAGTCCGTGACGTTGCCGACACGGGTATCCTGCACCGTGTAGTTGACGCGCTGCACCGGAGAGAAGATGGAGTCGATGGGGATGACGCCGATGGTGTCATCCGGCTTCTTGTTCTTGTCTGCCGGCACATAGCCGCGGCCGCGCTCGACGGTCATCTCAATCTTGAGCTTGCCGTCTTCGTTGAGCGTCGCGATGTGCAGGTCCGGATTCAGGACTTCGATGTCAGCGTCGCAGATGATGTCTGCGGCCGTGACTTCCTTCTCGCCTTCGACATCGATGCGGATGACCTTCGGCTCGCTCCCCTCCATCTTGAGGCAGAGCTGCTTGAGGTTCAGCACGATGTTCGTGACGTCGTCGCGCACTCCTGGAATCGTGGAGAACTCGTGGAGCACTCCCTCGATGCGGATGGAGGTCACAGCGGCGCCTTCCAGCGAGGAAAGCAGCATACGGCGGAGGCTGTTGCCGAACGTCGTGCCATATCCACGCTCGAGCGGCTCACAGATGAACTTGCCGTAGCGGTTGTCATCGCTGATTTCCGCTATCTCGATCTTCGGTTTTTCGATGTCTATCATCTGGTAGAAACCTCCTCAATAATTCTATGCACAAACGCCATGATTATTTGGAGTACAACTCGACGATAGCCTGCTCATTCACAGGGACATCGATCTCGTCACGGTTCGGGAAACGCGTGACCGTGCCAGCAAGATGCTCCTGGTCAGCGTCCAGCCATGCCGGAGCGGAAAGCGAGTTGTTCGTCTCGCGCAGAGCCTTGAAGAACGCATTCTGCTGGCTCTTCTCAGCGACGGCGACGACGTCGCCGGCGGAAACGAGCGCGGACGGGATGTCGACGCGCTTGCCATTGACCGTGATGTGGCCATGACGGACGATCTGGCGTGCCTGCTTGCGCGTGTTCGCGAGGCCGAGGCGGAAGACGACGTTGTCGAGACGGCGCTCGAGGAGGCCGAGCAGGTTTTCACCCGTGACACCCTGCATCTTCTTTGCCTTGTCATAGTAGCCACGGAACTGCTTCTCGAGCACACCGTAGATGAATTTTGCCTTCTGCTTTTCCTTGAGCTGCGTGCCATACTCGGAAACCTTGCGGTTCGTACGCTTCGGCTGACGCTTGGACTCCTTGGAACGGCCGATGACTGCCGGCTCGATGCCGAGCGCACGGCAGCGCTTCAGGGCTGGGACTCTATCAATTGCCATAAGTTACTTCGCACCTCCTGATCAGACTCTTCTACGCTTCGGCGGACGGCAGCCGTTATGCGGGATCGGCGTGACGTCCTTGATCATGTTGACCTCGAGGCCCGTAGCCTGGAGGGAGCGGATTGCTGCCTCGCGGCCGGCACCCGGGCCCTTGACGTAGACTTCGACCTGCTTCAGGCCATGCTCCATCGCTGCCTTTGCGGCCGTCTCTGCTGCCATCTGTGCAGCGAAAGGCGTGCTCTTGCGCGAGCCACGGAAGCCGAGGCCGCCGGCGCTTGCCCAGGAAAGTGCGTTGCCGCTCTTATCGGTCAGAGTGACAATCGTATTATTGAACGTAGAGCTGATGTGCGCTACGCCGTATTCAACGTTCTTGCGAACCTTTTTCTTCGTGCGGACTGCTTTCTTAACTGCCACCAGTTAACCCTCCTTACTTAGTCCTTCTTCTTGCCTGCAACAGCCTTTTTCGGGCCTTTGCGCGTGCGGGCATTGTTCTTCGTGTTCTGACCACGGACAGGAAGGCCGAGACGGTGACGGCGGCCACGGTAGCAGCCGATATCAACGAGTCGCTTAATGTCCATCTGGCGTGCGCGACGAAGGTCACCTTCGACGACAACGTTCTTATCGATGGCATCACGAAGTTTTACCACTTCGTCCTCCGTGAGGTCGCGGGTACGGGTATCAGGGTTGATGCCCGTCTCAGCGAGCAGGTTCTGGGACGTCTTCAGACCAATGCCGAAGATATACGTCAAAGCAATTTCGATTCTCTTGTCACGGGGTAAATCTACACCGGCAATACGTGCCATAAGTAAGCACCTCCTTCTTTAATGATTAACCTTGTCTCTGCTTGTGCTTCGGATTCTCGCAAATGACCATGACACGGCCCTTGCGCTTGATGATCTTGCATTTCTCGCAGATACGCTTGACAGACGGTTTGACTTTCATGTGTTCCATGCCTCCTTTTCATTCTTGCGCTGTCAATTTGCTATTCTATCATTTTTTCCGTCGCTTGCCTAGGGGCAATCCGAAAATTTTTCAAAAAAGTTCTTGACAGCTCCGGCTTATTTGAAGCGGTACGTGATCCGGCCGCGCGTGAGGTCGTACGGCGTGAGCTCGATCGTGACCTTGTCGCCCGGGAGGATGCGGATGAAGTTCATGCGGATCTTGCCGGACACATGCGCGAGGACCACATGGCCGTTTTCCAGCTCGACCTGGAACATCGCGTTCGGCAGTGCTTCCAGGACTTTGCCCTCGACTTCGATTACATCTTGTTTTGACATGGTGACTCTCCTTACTTCATTTCTATGGCAATTCCGTTGGGCTCTTTTGTCTGCCATGCCCAACAACTGTAATCACATAAGGAAAACTGCCGGGGGTCCGGCAGCTTCCAAAGTCTCGCCGCTCGCGCGGCGCTTTTATCTGACCGATGGCTTCTCTCCATCTGGTTTTCAGCCTTTCAGCGTCTCGATGAGATCTGCCGTGACCTTGTCGATGGCCTGGCGGCCGTCGACTTCGGTGTAGACGCCCTTCTTCTCGTAGTACTCGATGAGGGGCTTCGTCGAAGCCTCGTACACGGAGAGGCGGTTCTTCATCGTCTCTTCCGTATCATCGGCACGCTGGAAGAGCTCTCCGGCGTCCGACGGCCCGCTCGATGAGGTCGCTTGCCGGGACGCTGATGTTCAGGACGCGCGTGAGCGAAAGGCCGAGATCCGAGAGGATCCCTTCCAGTGCATCGGCCTGATCGACCGTGCGCGGGAAGCCGTCGAGGATGAAGCCCTTCTTGCAGTCGTCCTTCGCGAGGCGCTCGCGGACGATGCCGATCGTGACCTCGTCCGGCACGAGCTTGCCGTCATCCATGAAGGACTTGGACTTGGCTTTCTTGCCAAGCTCCGTCCCCTCCTTGATCGCCGCACGGAACATGTCGCCCGTGGAGATGTGGGGGATCTGGAACTTCGCTTTGAGCTCGGCCGCCTGCGTGCCCTTGCCGGCACCCGGAGGGCCCATCAATAAGATATGCATGGATATACCTCCTTATTTCATGAACCCTTCATAGTGCCGCATGACCACCATCGCCTCGATCTGCTTCATCGTCTGCAGCGCGACACCGACGACGATGAGCAGGGCCGTTCCGCCGAAATAGACGCCCTGGATGTGGGTGGCTGCCGCAATCATGTTCGGCAGCACGGCGATGAACGCGAGGAAGATGGAACCTGCGAGCGTGATACGAGTCATGACATGATCCAGATAATCCGCTGTCGGCTGTCCCGGACGGATGCCTGGGATGAAGCCGCCGTATTTTTTCAGATTCTCTGCCATATCCGATATCTTTACAGTAACCGCAGTATAGAAGTAGGTGAAAAAGACGATGAGCAGCACGTAGAGCGTTGTCTGCAACGGCGTCCCCCACTCCAGATAACTGGCAACGGTCTTTACCCAGGGTACATCAATGAACTGGGCAATGGTTACTGGAAACATCAGCACGGATGACGCAAAGATGATTGGGATGACACCCGCTGGATTGACTTTCAGCGGAATGTGGCTGCTGTGGCCGCCAAAGGCTCTCTGGCCGACCACGCGCTTTGCGTAGGAAATGGGAATCCTGCGGAAGCCGGTCTCGATATGCACCACGAACATGACCATCGCGATCGCGATGACTCCGAAGAGGAACACCGAGAAGTAGCTGATGGTGCCGGCTTGTACATAGTGGTAGATGGTTCCGATATTCTTCGGCAGCGCGGCGACGATGCCGGCGAAAATGATGAGGGAGATACCGTTGCCCACACCTTGCGCCGTAATCTGCTCGCCGAGCCACATAAGGAAGATCGTCCCGGCCGTCAGCGTGATCGCGATGATCAGGATGTTGACCGGATTGGGATTGAGGATCGCCTGCTTGAGGCCGATGGACATGCCGACGGCCTGGAAGAAAGCGAGGACGACCGTGAGGTAACGCGTGACCTGGGTGGTTTTCTTGTGCCCTTCTTCGCCTTCCTTACTCCACTGTTCGAGTGTCGGGATGACAACGTTCAGCAGCTGGATGATGATCGCAGCATTGATGTAAGGCGTGATGCTCATGGCAAAGATGGAAAACTTGCTGAATGCACCACCGGAGAACAGATCCAGGAGGCCGAAGAGGTTGCCGTTCTGGAACAGCGCTTCGAGCGCCGTCGGGTCAACCCCCGGAACCGGGATGTGCGTCCCCATCCGGAAAATGGCGAACATCACCAGAGTAAAGATGATCTTCTGCCGGAGTTCCGGAATCTTGAAGATGTTCGCAAGGGCTGAAAACACCTCAGATCACCTCAACTTTGCCGCCAGCAGCCGTGATTTTCTGCTCAGCGGACTTCGTGAAGCCGTTGGCACGGACCGTGAGCTTCTTCGTGAGCTCGCCGTTGCCGAGCACGCGGATGCCGTCCTGAACGTTCTTCAGGATGCCGCGCTCGACGAGTGCCACCGGATCGACCGTCTCGCCGTCTTCAAAACGGTTCAGCGTCTCGACGTTGACTTCTGCGTACGTCTTTGCCCAGACGTTCTTGAAGCCGCGCTTCGGGAGACGACGGTAAATCGGCATCTGGCCGCCTTCAAAACCCGTTCGGACGCCGCCGCCAGCGCGGGAGTTCTGGCCCTTCATGCCGCGGCCGGCCGTCTTGCCGTTGCCGGAGCCGAGGCCGCGGCCAACGCGATTGCGAACCTTGCGGGAACCCTCTGCGGGAGCAAGTTCATGTAATTTCATCTAGTGCACCTCCTGCCCTATCAGTCTGCGATTTCTTCCACCTGGATGAGGTGCTCCACTTTGTGGAGCTGGCCACGGATCGCAGGATTGTCCGGAAGCTCGACCACGGAGTTGATCTTTCTGAGGCCAAGGGCACGCACCGTCTTGCGCTGCGTCTCCGGATGGCCGATCAGGCTCTTCTTGAGCGTGACTTTCACTTTTGCCATGTTCCTGCCTCCTATCAGCCTAAGATCTCTGCGACCGTCTTGCCGCGGAGCGCTGCGACGTCCTCAGCACGCTTCAGGCTCTTGAGGCCCTCCATCGTTGCGCGGACCATGTTGTTCGGGTTCGCGGAGCCGAGGCTCTTCGTGAGGATGTCACGGATGCCAGCGAGCTCGAGCACGGCACGTGCCGGGCCGCCAGCGATGACGCCAGTACCTTTGGCTGCCGGCTTCAGCATGACGCGGCCAGCACCGAAGATGCCGATCATCTCGTGCGGAATCGTGCGGCCATCGAAGAGCGCAATCTCGCAGAGATTCTTCTTCGCATCTTCGACGCCTTTGCGGATGGCTTCGGGGACCTCGGCAGCTTTGCCGAGACCGACGCCGACCTTGCCCTTCTTGTTGCCGACGACAACGAGGGCGCTGAACGAGAAGCGACGGCCGCCTTTGACGACTTTCGCAACGCGATTGATGTATACAACTTTTTCCTCGAACTCAGGATTTTCGTTGTCCATGTTTCTAGCCATTCATTTACCTCCTTTGACAAAGTCTTTAGAACTTCAGGCCAGCTTCGCGCGCTGCTTCGGCGAGCGCTGCGACACGGCCATGATAGACGTAACCACCGCGGTCGAAAACGACTTCCGTGATGCCCTTCTCGAGCGCACGCTTTGCGATTTCGGCACCGACAGCCTTCGCTGCCTCGATGTTGCCGCCGTAGTTCTCGAAACCCTTGTCCTGGGAGCTGGCAGAGACGAGCGTGACGCCCTTCTCATCATCGATGACCTGCGCATAGATGTTTGCGAGGCTGCGATAGACGTTGAGGCGCGGGCGCTCAGCGGTGCCTGCGATATGGTTGCGGACTCTCAGATGACGTTTCTGACGAGCCTTGTTCTTGTCTGCTTTCAGAAGCACTATGGTCACTCCTTCCTCATTTAGAGATTATTTTTTGCCCTTTGCGCCGGCTTTGCCTTCCTTGCGGCGGATATGCTCGCCAGCGTACTTGATGCCCTTGCCCTTGTACGGCTCAGGCTCACGGAAGCCGCGGATCTCGGCAGCAATCTGGCCGACGAGTTCCTTGTCGATGCCCTTGACCGTGATGGCGTTGGCCGACGGAACGTCGAACTCGATGCCCTTCGGCGGCTCGACGATGACCGGATGCGAGAAGCCGAGCGAGAGGTTGAGGTTCTTGCCCTGCTTCTGTGCGCGGTAGCCGACACCGTTGATCTCGAGGCTCTTGGAGAAGCCCTCCGTCACGCCGACCACCATGTTGTGGATGAGCGAACGGGAGAGGCCATGGAGAGACCTATGCGTCTTATCGTCGGAAGGACGTGCCACTTTGACGACATTGTCCTCGACGGTTACTTTCATTTCCGGATGGATGTGGCGCGAAAGCTCGCCTTTCGGGCCCTTGACCGTCACGAGGTTCTCCTCGCCGAGCGTCACCGTGACGCCAGCGGGAATCTCGACCGGTGCATTACCAATTCTTGACATCTGTACACCTCCTGACTACAGTTCCGATTACCAGACGTAAGCGATGACTTCGCCGCCGAGACCGGCTTTGCGAGCCTGCTTGTCGCTCATGATGCCCTTCGACGTGGAAATGATGGCGATGCCGAGGCCGCCGAGCACGCGCGGGAGCTCATCATGTTTCGCATACTGGCGAAGGCCGGGCTTCGAGATGCGCTTGATACCGGAGATGACCTTCTCGCGGTTCGGGCCGTATTTCAGCGAGACCGTGAGGACGCCCTGCTTGCCGTCCTCAGCGAAGGTGTAGTCATTGATGAAACCCTCTTCTTTGAGGACTTCGGCGATCGCGTTCTTGATCTTCGAAGCCGGGATTTCAACCTTTTCGTGGAACACAGAGTTTGCATTGCGCAAACGCGTCAACATATCTGCAATAGGATCAGTCATTACCATGAATCGATATCCTCCTTTCAATCAATAAACAATTACCAGCTGGCCTTCGTGACGCCCGGGATGGCGCCCTTGTAGCTCTGCTCGCGGAAGCAGATACGGCACATCTGGAACTTGCGCATGTAGCCATGCGGACGGCCGCAGATCTTGCAGCGGTTGTACTCGCGCGTGGAGAACTTTGCGGGTTTCTTCCACTTTTCAACCATAGACTTCTTAGCCAAAAGTAGTTCCTCCTATCTGCTGATTTATGCTTTGAACGGCATGCCCATGAGCTTCAGGAGCTCGCGAGCTTCCTCATCGGTCTGTGCCGTCGTGACGATGACGATGTTCATGCCACGGATCTTGTCGATCTTGTCGTACTCGATTTCCGGGAAGATGAGCTGCTCTTTGAGGCCGACAGCGTAGTTGCCGCGGCCGTCGAAAGCCTTGTCCGAAACACCACGGAAGTCACGGACGCGCGGGAGGGCGACGTTCATGAACTTGTCGAGGAACTGGTACATGCGGACGCCGCGCAGCGTGACCTTGCAGCCGATCGGCATGCCTTCGCGGAGCTTCCAGGCAGCGAGGGACTTCTTCGCACGCGTCAGGAGCGGCTTCTGGCCGGAGATGATCGTGAGGTCGGAAACGGCGCTGTCAAGAGCCTTCGGGTTGCCGACGGCTTCGCCGACGCCCATGTTGATGATGATCTTCTCGATCTTCGGAAGCTGCATGACGTTCTTGTAGCCGAACTTCTCCGTCAGTGCGGGAACAACTTCCTTCTGGTATTTTTCCTGTAATCTATCCACTGATTCTCCTCCTTCCTTCGATTATTTCGTCTGGTCGATGACTTCGCCGCACTTCTTGCAGACGCGGACGTTCTTGCCATTGACTTCCTTGTGCGCGACGCGGGTCGCCTTGGAGCAGGCCGGGCAGACGAGCATGACCTTGCATGCGTGCATCGGGGCTTCCTTCACGAGGATGCCGCCCTGCGGAGCCTTGACGTTCGGCTTCGTGTGGCGCTTGACCTTGTTGACGCCTTCGACGACGACTTTGCCTTTCTTCGGCAGGGCCTCGATGACCTTGCCCTGCTTGCCTTTATCCTTGCCGGAGAGGACGACGACCGTGTCGCCTTTCTTCACGTTCAGTTTTGCGAGTGACAAAATAGCACCTCCTAAATCAGAGAACTTCAGGAGCCAGGGAGACGATCTTCATGAAGTCCTTATCGCGGAGCTCTCTCGCCACCGGTCCAAAAATACGGGTTCCACGCGGGGTCTTGTCGTCCTTGATGAGGACGGCTGCGTTCTCGTCGAAACGGATGTAGGAACCGTCTGCACGGCGCAGGCCCTTGACGCTGCGAACGACGACGGCCTTGACGACGTCGCCCTTCTTGACCGTGCCGCCCGGCTGTGCGGACTTGACGGCTGCGACGATGATGTCGCCGATGTTCGCATACTTGCGGTAGGAGCCGCCGAGCACGCGGACGCACATGATTTCCTTCGCGCCGGTGTTGTCACCGACCTGCAGGATCGTTTGCTGCTGGATCAATTGTTATACCCTCCTTTGCAAGTTTTTGTTTATTTCGCACGCTCGATGACTTCGACAACTCTCCAGCGCTTGTCTTTCGACAGCGGACGCGTCTCCATGATGGAAACCTTGTCGCCGACATGCGCGTCGTTGTTCTCGTCGTGAGCCTTGAATTTCACCGTGGTCTTGACGGCCTTCTTGTAGAGCTTGTGCTGCTCGAGTTCCTCGACAGCCACAACCACCGTCTTGTCCATCTTGTCGCTGACAACCTTGCCAACCTTCGTCTTGCGTACGTTTCTTTCGCTCATTCGAGAGCCTCCTTCCTTCTGCATATCAATCTTCTGCGCTTACGCCTTGATTTCAGCTTCGCGCTGGATCGTCTTGATGCGGGCGATCGACTTCTTCACGTCCTTGATACGCGTCGGGTTCTCCAGCTGGCCCGTGGCATGCTGGAAGCGGAGGTTGAACAGTTCCTCTTTGAGCGAAGCAAGTTTCTGGTTGAGTTCCTCAGCGCTGAGTTCGCGAATCTCCTTAGCCTTCATTTGCTTCACCGCCCTCTGCATTCTTCTCTACAAACTTCGTCTTGATTGGGAGCTTGTGGCCGGCGAGGCGCATAGCTTCCTGTGCGATCTCCTTCGTGACGCCGTCCATCTCGAAGAGGACGCGGCCCGGCTTCACGACGCAGACCCAGTACTCCGGCGAGCCCTTGCCGGAACCCATACGGGTCTCGGCCGGCTTTGCCGTGACCGGCTTGTCCGGGAAGATCTTGATCCAGACCTGGCCGCCACGCTTGATGTAACGCGTCATGGCGATACGAGCTGCCTCGATCTGGCGGTTCGTGATCCAAGCAGGCTCGAGAGCGACGAGGCCGTACTGGCCGTGGCTCACGGTGTTGCCGCGATGTGCCTTGCCCTTCATGCGGCCGCGGAACTGCTTGCGGTATTTGACTCTCTTTGGAAGTAACATTTAAGCTTCGCTCCCTTCAGCTGCAGCCTTGCGCTGCTTCTTTTCCGGAAGGACTTCGCCCTTGAAGATCCAGACTTTGACGCCGATGCGGCCATACGTCGTATGAGCCTCAGCCGTGCCGTAGTCGATGTCGGCACGCAGCGTGTGCAGAGGAATGCTGCCCTCGCGGTAAGCTTCCTTGCGGGCAATCTCGGCGCCGCCGAGACGGCCGGCAAGCGCGACCTTGATGCCCTTGGCACCGAGGCGCATCGTGCGGCCGACTGCCTGCTTCATGGCACGGCGGAAAGCGATGCGGCGCTCGAGCTGGCCGGCGATGTTCTCTGCAACGAGCGTTGCATCCATGTCCGGCTGCTTGATTTCCTGGATATTGATATCCACACGCTTCGTCGTGTATCCTTTGAGGCCCTCGCGGAGCTCTTCGATGCCCGAGCCGCCGCGGCCGATGACCATGCCCGGCTTTGCCGTATGGATTGTCAGCTTGAGGCGGTTCTTGCTGCGCTCCGTCTCAATTCTGGAAACACCGGCTGCCTGAAGCTTGTTCTTCAGATAATCACGGATCTTGATATCTTCATGCAGGTTGTCTGCGAAATCTTTGTCTGCGAACCACTTGGCATCCCAGTCCTTGACGATGCCAAGGCGGATTCCATGCGGATTAACTTTCTGACCCAAACCGTTTCCCTCCTTCTCAGTTCTTCTCGTCGACGACGATGGTGACATGGGACGTGCGCTTCAAGATCTTGAACGCCTGTCCACGGGAACGCGGATGGATGCGCTTGAGCGTCGGGCCCTGATCGGCGAATGCCGTCTTGACGAAGAGCTTGTCAACGTCCATATCGAAGTTATTTTCAGCGTTCGCAACAGCGGAACGCAGGACTTTTTCAACGACGTCCGCGCCGGCTTTCGGCGTGAACTTCAGGATTGCAAATGCTTCTGCCACGTTCTTGCCGCGGATGAGATCCAGGACAATGCGAACTTTGCGCGGAGCAATGCGAATGTATTTAGCGACTGCTTTTGTTTCCACAAAGATTCTCCTTTCGCAAAATTACTTGAGCGCCGTCTTGCGCTCTTCGCCGCCGTGGCCCTTGAACGTGCGCGTCGGGGCAAACTCGCCGAGCTTGTGGCCGACCATGTCTTCCGTGATGTAGACGGGGACATGCTTGCGGCCGTCGTGGACGGCGATCGTGTGGCCGACGAAGTCCGGGAAAATCGTGGAGCTGCGGGACCAGGTCTTGACGACTTTCTTGTCGTTCGCTTCGTTGAGTGCCGTGATCTTTTTCATGAGGCTCTCTTCAACGAAAGGGCCCTTCTTGATCGATCTTGACAAGTGTTGTTCCTCCTTCCGTCAGGCAGCGATAGTTTTCCGTTCATGCTGCCTGTCGATGACTCTCATAAAAATTATTTCGTGCGGCCTCTGACGATGAACTTGTCGGATGCCTTCTTGCGGCGCGTCTTTGCGCCCATAGCGCATTTGCCCCACTTCGTGACCGGGTGCTTGCGGCCGACAGGAGAGCGGCCCTCGCCGCCACCATGCGGATGGTCGTTCGGGTTCATAGCGACGCCGCGGTTCTCCGGGCGGACGCCGAGCCAGCGATTGCGGCCTGCCTTGCCGAGCGTGATATTCTCATGCTCGAGGTTGCCGACCTCGCCGATCGTCGCACGGCAGTTAACGTGCACGCGGCGGAGCTCGCCGGACGGGAGACGGAGAAGTGCGTAGTTGCCTTCTTTTGCCATGAGCTGTGCGGAAGAACCAGCACTGCGGACGAGCTGTGCACCCTTGCCGATCTTGAGCTCGACATTGTGCACCATCGTGCCGACCGGGATGTTCTTGAGCGGGAGCGCGTTGCCGACCTTGATGTCAGCCTGCTCGCCGGACTCGACCATGTCGCCGACCTTGAGGCCGTTCGGTGCGAGGATGTAGCGCTTCTCGCCGTCCACATAGTTGAGGAGTGCGATGCGGGCGCTGCGGTTCGGATCATATTCAATCGTTGCGACGCGGGCCGGGATGCCGTCCTTGTTGCGCTTGAAGTCGATCACGCGATAGAGGCGCTTGTGACCGCCGCCCTGATGGCGGACCGTCAGACGACCCTGCTGGTTGCGGCCGCCCTTCTTCATGAGGCGCTCCGTCAGGGATTTTTCCGGCTTGTCAGCCGTGATTTCGTCAAAGGACGCGACCGTCATGAAACGGCGTCCTGCAGAATATGGCTTGAAACTCTTTACTGCCACTTGTTTTACCTCCTTCTCTTAGATTAAGCCTGGAAGAACTCGATGCTTTCGCCAGCAGCGAGCTTCACGATGGCTTTCTTATAGTCCGGGCGCTTGCCAGAGGTGCGGCCCATGCGTTTCGTCTTGCCAAGGACATTGACCGTGTTGACTTTGTCGACTTTCACGTTGAAAGCCTCAGCGACGGCCTTGGCGATTTCGATCTTGTTCGCAGCCTTTGCGACGACGAAGACGTATTTGCCTTCGGCCATGAGCTGCGTCGTGCGCTCGGTGATGAGCGGACGGATCAGGATATCACGTGCTTCCATTATGCGAATACCTCCTCGATACGGGTGATGGCATCCTTCGTGATGAACAGCTTGTCCGAGTTGAGAATGTCGAACACGTTGAGTCCATTCGTGTTGATGGCTTTCACACCCTGAATGTTGCGCGCGGACTTCTCGACGTTCTCTGCTTCATCAGCCGTGATGAAGAGCGTCTTCTTGTCTACGCCGAAATCGCCGAGGAGCTTCGTGACCTGCTTCGTCTTCGGAGCGTCGAAGTTGAGGCTCTCGAGGACGATGAAGTCGCCGCTCTTCACTTTGTCAGAAAGTGCGCACTTGATCGCGAGGCGGCGCTGCTTGCGCGGCATCGAGAAAGCGTACTTGCGCGGATGCGGTCCGAAGACCGTGCCGCCGCCGACCCACAGCGGGCTGCGCGTCGAACCGGAACGAGCACGGCCCGTGCCCTTCTGCTTCCAGGGCTTGCGGCCGCCGCCACGGACGAAGGAGCGCGTCTTCGTTGCATGCGTGCCGAGACGCTCAGAGGCGAGCTGCATGAGGACTGCCTGATGCAGGAGGCCAGCGTTCATCTCCACGCCGAAGATGTTCTCGTTGAGATCGAGATCGCCAACTTTGTTGTTCGCGATATCAAAAACTGCTACTGTAGCCATAATGTTGATGTTCCTCCTTCCAGATTAGTTTTTCTTCGCCGGCTTCACCGGTTTGACGGTGTCTTTGATCACGACGAAGCTCTTCTTCGGGCCCGGGATGGCGCCCTTGATGAGGATGAGGTTGCGGTCTGCATCGACACGGACGACCGTGAGGTGCTGCACCGTGACGCGCTCGCCACCCATGCGGCCCGGCAGCTTCTTGCCCTTGAGGACGCGTCCGCCAGGACCGGAAATCATGGCACCCGTGGAGCCCGGCTCGCGATGCGATTTGGAGCCATGGCCCATCGGGCCGCAAGCGAAGTTGTGGCGCTTGATACCACCAGCAAAACCTTTGCCCTTGGAAGTACCGACGACATCAACAAGCTCTCCAGCAGCAAATATATCAACGCCGATGCTGTCACCGACTTTGTATTCCGAAGGATCCGCAAGACGCATTTCGCGGATGAACTTGACCGGCTGGACGCCAGCTTTTGCGAAATGGCCCTTGAGCGGCTTATTGACATTCTTTTCCTTCACTTCGCCGAAGCCGAGCTGGACGGCGTTGTAGCCATCGCTCTCGACCGTCTTGTTCATGAGCACGACATTGTTGCCGGACTCGACGACCGTGACGGGGACGACTTTGCCCTCTTCCGTGAAGATCTGGGTCATACCAAGTTTTCTACCTAAAATAGCTTTCGACATGTGTTCCACCTCCTCAGGATCAGAGCTTGATCTCGATGTCCACGCCTGCCGGCAGGTCGAGTCTCATGAGCGCATCCACCGTCTTGTTCGTCGGCTGGAGGATGTCGATGAGGCGCTTGTGCGTGCGCATCTCGAACTGCTCACGGCTGTCTTTGTTGACATGCGGGGAACGCAGGATCGTATAGATGTTCTTTTCCGTCGGGAGAGGAATCGGACCGGACACCATAGCGCCCGTCTTCTTTGCCGTGTCCACGATTTTCACGGCACTCTGGTCGAGGGCTTTGTGATCATAAGCCTTCAAACGGATTCTGATTTTCTGATTCTTAGACAATGAAATTTCCTCCTTATCGTCCAGACTCTTGGCCCAAACATTTCTCCGCAGCAGTTCCCTCGGTCCCGGCCGAGCCATCTGCCGCGTCATCGCATGGGGGGTATCTATCTAAAAATACCCTTGAAATAAGAGCGACGCGAGCGCCGCTCTTACTGAAAGGATATTTTTATTCGAATGGATTAGCCTTCGATCTCCGTGACACGACCTGCGCCAACCGTATGGCCGCCCTCGCGGATAGCGAAGCGGAGGCCCTTCTCGATTGCGATCGGAGTGATGAGCTCGACGTCCATCTCGACGTTATCGCCAGGCATGACCATCTCCGTGCCTTCCGGCAGCTTGATGACACCCGTGACGTCCGTCGTGCGGAAGTAGAACTGCGGGCGATAGTTGGAGAAGAACGGCGTATGACGGCCGCCCTCTTCCTTCGTGAGGACGTAGACCTGAGCCTTGAACGTCGTGTGCGGATGAATCGTGCCCGGCTTTGCGAGGACCTGGCCACGCTCGATCTCCTTGCGATCGATGCCGCGGAGCAGTGCGCCGATGTTGTCACCAGCGACAGCCGTATCGAGCATCTTGCGGAACATCTCGATGCCCGTGACAACCGTCTGCTTCGGCTCGTCCTGGAGGCCGACGATCTCAACCGTATCGTTCATCTTAAGCTCGCCACGCTCGACACGGCCCGTAGCGACCGTGCCGCGGCCCGTGATCGTGAAGACATCCTCGACCGGCATCAGGAACGGCTTGTCCGTGTCGCGCGTCGGCGTCGGGATGTACTCATCGACAGCGTCCATGAGCTCGAGGATCTTCTTCTGCTGCTCTTCGTCGCCTTCGAGGGCTTTGAGAGCGGAACCCGTGATGACAGGGATGTCATCGCCCGGGAAGTCATAGCTCGAGAGGAGCTCGCGGACTTCCATCTCGACGAGCTCGAGGAGCTCGGGATCGTCAACCTGGTCAACCTTGTTGAGGAAGACGACGATAGCCGGCACGCCGACCTGGCGGGCAAGCAGGATGTGCTCGCGCGTCTGCGGCATCGGGCCGTCAGCAGCGGAGACGACGAGGATTGCGCCGTCCATCTGAGCAGCGCCAGTGATCATGTTCTTGACATAGTCAGCATGGCCCGGGCAGTCAACGTGAGCGTAATGACGCTTCTTCGTCTCATACTCGACATGAGCCGTGTTGATCGTGATGCCGCGCTCGCGCTCTTCCGGAGCCTTGTCGATGTCGGCATAGTCTTCGAAAGCAGCCTTGCAACCTTCCGTCTGGGAAAGAACTTTCGTGATTGCAGCCGTCAGCGTCGTCTTGCCGTGATCGACGTGACCAATCGTACCGATGTTGACATGCGGTTTCGTTCTCTCAAACTTTTCTTTTGCCATTGTGGTTGTTTCCTCCCTTATTCGCCTTTGTTCTTGGCAACAATCTGATCGGCAATATTCTTAGGAACTTCATCATAGTAAGCAACTTCCATGCTGTAGTTCCCTCGGCCCTGAGTCTTGGAACGCAGATCCGTCGAGTAGCCGAACATCTCGGAGAGCGGGACAAAGCCGTTGATGACCTGTGCGCCATTGCGTGCTTCCATGCCCTCGATGCGGCCGCGGCGGGAGTTCAGGTCGCCGATGACGTCGCCCATGTACTCCTCCGGAACCGTGACTTCGACTTTGACATACGGCTCGAGAAGAACCGGATTTGCCTTTTCTGCGCCGTTCTTGAATGCCATGGAACCTGCCACTTTGAAGGCTGCCTCCGAGGAGTCGACTTCGTGGAAGGAACCATCGTAGACCGTAGCCTTGATGTCGACCATCGGATAGCCAGCGACAACGCCGGACTCCATGGCCTGACGGATACCATCTTCGATCGGCTTGATGAATTCTTTCGGAATCGCACCGCCGACGACAGCATTCTCGAATGTGAAGCCTGCGCCAGCCTCCTGCGGCTCGAGCTTGAGCACGCAGTGGCCGTACTGGCCATGACCGCCGGACTGGCGGACGAACTTGCCTTCCGCCTTCTCGACGACTTTGCGGATCGTCTCGCGATAAGCGACCTGCGGCTCGCCGACCTTGCAGTCGACGTGGAACTCGCGGAGCATGCGGTCGATGATGATCTGCAGATGGAGTTCGCCCATGCCGGAGATGATCGTCTGGCCCGTTTCCTCGTCCGTGCGGACGCGGAACGTCGGATCTTCTTCTGCGAGCTTCTGGAGAGCAACGCCCATCTTCTGCTGGTCGTTCTTCGTTGCCGGTTCAACAGCAACGGAAATGACCGGATCCGGGAACTCCATGGACTCGAGGATGATCGGATGCTCTTCGTCGCAGAGCGTGTCGCCCGTCGTCGTATCCTTGAGGCCGACAGCAGCAGCGATATCGCCGCTGTAGACCTTCTCGATCTCTTTGCGGTGGTTTGCATGCATCTGCAGGATACGGCCGATGCGCTCTTTCTTGCCCTTCGTCGAATTGTAGACGTAGGAACCAGCATCGAGCGTGCCGGAGTAGACGCGGAAGAACGCGAGCTTGCCGACGAACGGATCCGTCATGATCTTGAACGCGAGCGCTGCGAACGGCTCGTCGTCGCTCGACGGACGGTGGTCTTCCTCGCCCGTCTCAGGATCCGTGCCCTTGATCGGCGGAATGTCCGTCGGGGCCGGCATGAAGTCGACGATGGCATCGAGGAGCGGCTGGACGCCCTTGTTGCGATAGGACGTACCGCAGGTGACCGGCACCATGTCGCAGGCGACCGTCGCTTTGCGGATGACCTTCTTGATGTCCTCTTCGGTGATGTCTTCACCGCCGAGGTACTTCTCCATGAAGTCATCGTCCTGCTCGGAGCAAGCCTCGAGCAGCTTCTCGCGGTACTCTTCCGCGAGGTCTTTCATGTCATCCGGGATGGCAACCTCATCCTCGACTTTGCCGAGGTCGTCTTCATAGACAATGGCTTCCATCTTGATGAGGTCGATGATGCCCTTGAAGTCGTCCTCGGCACCGATCGGGAGCTGGATCGCAACGGCATTGGCCTGCAGGCGCTCCTTCATCATCTTGATGACATTGTAGAAATCTGCGCCGGTGATGTCCATCTTGTTGACATACGCCATGCGCGGAACGTTGTATTTTTCAGCCTGGCGCCAGACCGTCTCGGTCTGAGGCTCGACACCGCCGCGCGCGGTCAGGACCGCGACAGCACCATCGAGGACGCGCAGGGAACGCTCAACTTCCACCGTGAAATCCACATGGCCCGGCGTATCGATGATGTTGATACGATGGTCTTTCCAATGGCAGGTCGTTGCGGCCGACGTGATCGTGATGCCGCGCTCCTGCTCCTGAACCATCCAGTCCATCGTGGCAGCGCCATCATGGACTTCGCCGATCTTGTGGTTGACACCCGTGTAGAAGAGGATACGCTCGGTGGTCGTCGTCTTACCAGCATCGATATGTGCCATGATGCCGATATTGCGAGTCTTTTCAAGGGAATACTCTCTTGGCACTTCTGATATCTCTCCTTATATAGTAGAAAAAGGATTACCAGCGATAATGTGCAAACGCCTTGTTGGCCTCTGCCATCTTATGCGTATCTTCCTTCTTCTTGAAAGCTGCGCCCGTGCTGTTGGCAGCGTCCATGAGCTCGCCCGAAAGGCGCTCTTCCATGGTCTTCTCGCCGCGCAGACGTGCGTAGTTGACGATCCAGCGGATGCCGAGCGTCATGCGGCGGTCCGGACGAACCTCGACCGGGACCTGGTAGTTCGCACCACCGACGCGGCGGGCACGAACCTCGAGAACCGGCATGACATTCTTGAGAGCCGTCTCGAAGACTTCCAGCGGATCCTTGCCCGTCTTGGCACGGATCGTCTCGAACGCATCATAGACGACGCGCTCAGCAACGCTCTTCTTGCCGGAGAGCATCACTTTATTGATGAATTTCGTCACCGTCTTGTTGTGGTACACCGGATCCGGCAGTACGTCACGCTTCGGGACGGAACCTTTTCTTGGCATTGTGTTACCTCCTTTTCATAGTCTCACGCGAGCTTGTGTTATTTCTTCTTTGCTTTCGCTTTCTTAGCGCCGTATTTGGAACGGGACTGGCCGCGATCCTGAACACCGGCAGTATCGAGCGAACCACGGATGATGTGGTAGCGGACACCTGGGAGGTCCTTGACACGACCGCCGCGGATGAGAACAACACTATGCTCCTGGAGATTATGACCAATGCCAGGAATGTATGCAGTCACTTCGATGCTGTTCGTCAGACGAACACGAGCGACCTTACGCAGAGCCGAGTTCGGCTTTTTCGGCGTTGTCGTGTAGACACGCGTGCAAACGCCGCGCTTCTGCGGGCAATTTTTCAGTGCTGGTGCTGTGGATTTCTCCTGCATGCTCTTTCTGCTTTTACGGACT
>CACZFT010000024.1 GCA_902780535.1 uncultured Selenomonas sp.
CGCATGGCTCTTGATGACCTCGGTGAGGTGCGTCGCGAGCACGGAGACGGCATCGACGACCGTGTAGCCGTTGAGCTCTGCCTGCTCGCGTTCGCTGTCCGGAATCCAGAGGGCGGGCAGGCCGAACGCCGGCTCCGTCGTCTCGATGCCCGGCACTTCCTCGAAGACCGTGCCCGAGTTCATGGCAAGATAGTGGTCGAGCATGAGCTCGCCCTTCGCGATCTCGACGCCCTTGAGCTTGATGATGTAGGCGTTCGGCTTGATCTGGATGTTGTCGCGGATGCGGATCGTCGGCACGACGAGGCCGAGCTCGAGTGCGCACTGGCGGCGGATCATGACGATGCGGTCGAGGAGGTCGCCGCCCTGCCCCGTATCGACGAGCGGAATCAGGCTGTAGCCGATCTCGAGCTCCATCGGATCGACCTGCAAAAGCGAAACGATGTTCTCGGGACTCGTCGCCTTCTTCTTCTGCGCCTTGGCCTTCGCCTCGGGCTTTGCTTCCTCCTGCGCGACGGCTGCCTGCGTCGAGGCCTTGAGAGCACGGCCAATGAAGAAGCAGAACGCGGCGAGCGCGAAGAACGGGACACCCGGCAGGCCCGGAACGATGGCGAAGAACGCCAGCACGCCGGACAGAATGAAGAAGATGCGGTCGTTGCGGAACAGCTGCGACACCATGTCGGCACCGAGGTTGCCCTCTGCACCGGCGCGCGTGACGATGAGGCCCGTTGCCGTCGAAATGAGCAGCGCCGGAATCTGCGAGACGAGGCCCTCGCCGACGGTCAGCAGCGTGTACTGCTGGAGTGCCTGCACAGCCGAGAGGTTGCGCTGCAGCATGCCGATGACGAAGCCGCCCGTGATGTTGATCATCATGATGACGATAGCCGCGATGGCATCGCCCTTGACGAACTTCGAAGCACCATCCATGGCACCGAAGAAATCTGCTTCGCGCTGAATCTTGATGCGCCGTTCCTTCGCCTGCGCGTCCGTGATGGCGCCCTGGTTCAGGTCGGCGTCGATAGCCATCTGCTTGCCCGGCATCGCGTCGAGGGTGAAGCGGGCGGAGACTTCTGCGACACGCTCGGAACCCTTCGTGATGACGATGAAGTTGATGCCGACGAGGATGATGAACATGATGAAGCCGACGACCGGATTGCCGCCGACGACGAAGTTGCCGAATGCCGTGATGACTTCGCCCGCGAAGCCGTCCAGAAGGATCAGTCGCGTCGACGAGATGTTCAGCGCGAGGCGGAACAGCGTCGTGATGAGCAGGAGCGACGGAAAGATCGACAGGTCGAGCGCTTCCTTATTGTAGATGACCGACATGATGACGAGGAGCGCGATCGTGATATTGAGGCAGATCAGGAGATCGAGAAGCAGCGTCGGCAGCGGGATGATCATCATGACAACGATGATGATGATCGCCACGGCGATGAGCACGTCGCTGTACTTCTGGATGAAGCTGCCCTTGCCGAAAATGCCGGCGGGTGCAGCGATGGGTGATGCTGGCATAGACTACTCCTTCTCTAGAAATCCTGCCCCCAGGGGCGGTCAGGCGCGGCGGCGCCGATGCTTCAGCCGGTAGACGTAGGCGAGCACCTCGGCGACCGACTGGTAGAGCTCGCGCGGCACGAAGTCGCCGACCTCGGCCGAAGCGTAGAGGGCGCGCGCGAGCGGCCGGTTCTCGACGAGCGGCACGTCGTTCTCGCGCCCGATGCTCTTGATCTTCTGCGCGACGAAATCCGCGCCCTTCGCGATGACCTGCGGCGCGACCATGCCCTTCTCGTACTTCAGCGCGACAGCGAAATGCGTCGGGTTCGTGACGATGACATCGGCCTTCGGCACTTCCTGCATCATGCGGCTCATGGCCATCTGGCGCTGCTTCTGGCGGATCTTGCCCTTGATCTGCGGATCGCCTTCGGTCTGCTTGAACTCGTCCTTGACTTCCTGCTTCGTCATCTTCAGGTCCTGCGTCGTCTGCCATTTCTGGTAGCCGTAGTCGAGGAACGCGATGATGAAGATGACGCCGATGACCTGGAAGGCCAGTGAGAAGATGATGTCGGAAATCTTCGAAAGCGACGTCGCGAGGTCGTAGAAGATGAACTGCGGCATCGTGAAAATCTCATCCTTGAGATAATTGTAGATGAAGAAGCCGATGACGGCAATCTTCAACAGCGATTTCACGAGCTCGACAATCGAGCGCTTCGAAAACATGCGGCCGACGCCGTTGATCGGATTGAGGTTGTCGAGCTTCGGCTCGAGCTTCTCCGTGCTGAAAATCAAGCCCGTCTGCGCGAGGTTGATAGCGAGGCCGACCGCCATGACAGCGAGCATGATCGGCATCGCCGTCTTCGCGATGATGATGACGACACCGATGAAGAGCGTCAGCACATTCTCGACATCGACCGTCTGATTCAGATGACCGAAGATGTAGATGGTGTAGCCCGCAATCGTCGTATATATCTGCTGCCAGAGCACCTTGATGACCGCGAAGCCAATCAGCAGCACGAACGCCGTGCTGAGCTCCTGGCTCTTGCCGACCTGGCCTTTCTTGGCTGCGTCGGAACGCTTCTTGGCCGTCGGCTCCTCGGTCTTGTCGCCATCTGCGAAGCGCTGCAGGTCAAAGCGGAACCGCATAGTCTGCTGTTCTTCCGCAGCCACAGCAAACTCCCCGCTATTGCAGAGCCTGCAGGGCAATCGAAATCTTTCCATACATTTCATCAAACATGCCACCTAGGAACATCACATAGAACGGCAGGAGCATCGCGAGGATGCCGACGCCCACCATGAGCTGCAGCGGGATGCCGACGACGAAGATGTTCATCTGCGGCATCGTGCGCGCCAGGATGCCGAGCGCGACGTTGACGAGCAGGATGGCGAATGTCACGGGCATCGCGATCTTCATGCCCGTGACGAAGATGCCATTCGTGAAATTCACCATGATCATCGTCAGCGACAAGTTCGGCTGCATCGTGAGGAGCGGCACGACACGGAAGCTCTCCGCGAGCGCCGTGATGATCATGTGATGACCGTTCGTCACGAGGAAGACGATGATGCCGAGATTATAAAGAAAACTTCCGATGAGCGGAATCTGCTGACCGGAAGTCGGATCCATGACATTGACGACAGCAAAGCCCACCTGCATATCCATGACCTTGCCCGCCATGTGGATTGCCGAAAAGCAGACATAGGCAACGAAGCCGATGAGCCAGCCGATAAAGAGTTCCTTGAGGACAGCGACCGTATACATGAGCACCGACGTCGGAGCCTCGACAGGGCCGAGCCCATCCACGACGGGGAACAGCACGGCAGCAAACAGGAACGCCGCCGCCGCGCGCACCATGATCGGGATGTTGAGGCTGCCGAAGAACGGCGCAATCAGGAAGATGCCGCTGCACCGCGTGAGCATGAGCAGGAAGACCGCCGCATGATCCTGCATCAACGTGAAAAGATCCATGCCCCGCTCCTTCAGCCGAGATAGGCCGGCAGATTGATGAAGACATTCCGGCAGTATTCCACCATGATGCGCAGCATCCACGGGCCGAAAATCAGGATAGCCACGAAGACCGCGATGATCTTCGGAATGAATGCGAGCGTCTGCTCCTGGATGGACGTCGTCGCCTGGAACACGCTGACCGCAAGGCCGACGATGAGGCCGAGGCCGAGCATCGGCGCCGAGACGAGCAGCACGATCATCAGTGCTTCCTGTCCGAGCTGGATGACGAGATCACCAGACATGTACGAGCGCCTCCTATGGCTCCTGCTACTTGAAACTCACGATGAGCGACTGGATCAAGAGATGCCACCCGTCGACCATGACGAAAAGCAAGATCTTGAACGGCAGCGAGATCATGACTGGCGGCAGCATCATCATGCCCATCGACATCAGCGTACTTGCGACAATCATGTCGATGACGATGAACGGGATGTAGATCATGAAGCCGAGCTGGAACGCCGTCTTGAGCTCGCTGATGATGAACGCCGGAATCAGCGTCATCGTCGAGACATCTTCCTGCGACTCCGGCCGCTCCGCATCCGAAAGGTTCACGAACAGGGCGAGATCGGACTCGCGCGTCTGCTTGAACATGAATTCGCGGATCGGCTGCGCCACATTGTCGATGGCCTGCTCCTGCGTAATCTGGCCCGCGAGATACGGCTGGATGCCCTGCTCGTTCGCCTGGCCCCAGTACGGCGCCATGATGTAGAACGTCAGGAACAGCGACAGTGCGATGACGATCTGGTTCGGCGGCACGTTCTGCGTCGAGAGCGCGTTGCGCAGGAAACCGATGACGACGACGATGCGGACGAACGACGTCGTCATCATGAGGATGCTCGGCGCGAGCGACAGGATCGTCAGGAGCGCCATGATCTGGAGCGTCACAGACACATCCTGCGGGCCCGACGCCGTGCCGACGCTGAGATTCACGCTCGGCACGGCAGGTGCCGCGCTCGCGACGCCGCCACCGACGGCGAGCGCAGCAGCCAGGGCCGCACCCGCGATGCCGAAGAGCATCTTCTTTCCTCTCAAGCTTCCCAACTCCATCCTCATGACTTGCGGAACCGCGAAACGAAGTCCGCGAGCGCTCCGAGCTGCGACGTGAACATCGTGCCCTCTGCCTGCTGCGGCAGGATTGCGCTCTCACGCTCAAGCGCCTCGATCTCGCGGGGATCCGTGATCTCGGCGAGCATCGAGACATTCGACTCCGTCACGCCGAGCAGGAATGTCCTGCCCGCAATCTCGACGACCGCCGCCGAGCTCTTTGGCCCGAGCGGCAGCGAGACGAGCAGGCGGCCGCCATGACGTGAGACGGATTTCCCGAAATGGCCGCCGACGAAACGGGCAACAAAATAAGCCATCACCACGACGAATCCGAAGATGACCAGAAGGCTCAGAAGATACGCGAGCGTGGACCACCAGGAAACCGGGGATGGCCTTGGATCCGGATTCTCATAACCAGACAGATACCCCGACGAGCTGGCGGCATCCGCCGCCCATGCGGAATCCTGCAGGATAAAGACGCAAATGACGGCCAGAGCCGTCACCTGCATCCACATGATCTTCCTATTCATCAGCCGACTGCTTTGCGCACAGCCTCGAGCACACGGTCCGCCTGGAACGGCTTCACGATGAAGTCGCGCGCGCCGGCCTGGATAGCCTCGATGACCATGGCCTGCTGGCCCATGGCGCTGCACATGACAATCTTCGCGTTCGGATCGACCTTCTTGATCTCCTTGACCGCGCTGATGCCATCCATTTCCGGCATCGTGATGTCCATCGTGACGAGATCCGGCTTGAGCTCCTGATACTTCTCAAGTGCTTTCATGCCGTTCTCAGCTTCGCCGACGACTTCATAGCCGTTCTTCGAGAGGATGTCTTTCACCATCATGCGCATGAATGCTGCATCGTCTACGACTAAAACACGTACTGCCATCTTCCATCTCTCCTCATACTTTGAATAGTTTCCCTGAAATGTCCTTCTGTGTTTTCTCAAGGAACTTGCCGTTGACCATGATGTCGACTGGCTCGCCTGCGAGGCGCTCCAGCTCGATGATTGAGCCGTTCGTGAGCTCGAGGACGTCCTTGATGGACTTCCGCGTGCGGCCGAGTTCGACCGTGATCTCGAGCGGCACATCGAGGATCAGCCCGATGTTCGCATCGTTGACGGGCACCGGACCCGTCGCGAGCGGCGTGAACATTGCCGGCTGCACAGGAGCGGCCTGCATCTGCGGCTGCTGGTACATCGGCGGTGCCGCGTACGCCTGCGGCTGCGGCGCTGCATACTGCGGCTGCGGCGCGGCCATCTGCGGCTGCGGCATCGGTGCTGGCTGCGGCATGGGCGCTGGCTGCGGAGCCGGAGCTGGTGCCGGGGCCGCGGCAGGTGCCGGAGCTGGAGCCGGTGCAGGCGCTGCGGCCGGTTCCGGCTCTGGCGCCGCTTCCGCACCGCCGCCCATCAGCGACTCGACCATTTCCCTTGCGACATGAACCGGCAGGATCTGCATGATCTCGCTGTCGATGAGGCCATCGACCTCCATGCGGAACGAGACGCGCACGATCGGCTCATCCTGGCCGACGATCTCCGTGACCTTGTCCTCGGTACCGAGGTCGATGAGATTGACCTTCGGAGGCGAAATATCGATCTTCTTGTTGAACATCGTCGAGAGCGACGTCGCGACGGTGCCCATCATCTGATTCATCGACTCGCCGACGGCGCTCATCGCGATCTCGCCGATCTCCGTATCCGGATTCGTGCCATCGCCGCCCATCATGAGGTCTGCGATGATGGCTGCATCCTGCGCCTGGATCGCGAGCACATTGTTGCCATCGATACCGATGGTATATCCGACCTCGACAATGAGGTACGGCATAGGATAGTGCTCCTTGATGAGCGACATCGTCGAAACCGCGACTGACGGGGTTGTGATGTTCACCTTGTGGCCGAGAAGCACCGAGAGCGTTGTCGCGGCGCTGCCCATCGAGATATTGCCGATCTCGCCGAGCGCATCCTTCTCGGTATCCGAGAGGACATCTTCGAATTGAGATGAATCGTCCGAGGTCCCTCCCGCTGCCGGAGCTTCGGGAGCTGCCTCTGCAGCAGGAGCGTCTGCGCCATCGGCTGCCGGTGCGTCCGCTGCCGGAGCATCACCGCCATCCGCATTCGGGACACCGCCATTCAAGAGGGCGTCAATCTCCTCCTGCGAGATCATATCATCACTCATCCGTATCTTCATCTCCTTCGCTGTTTAAGATTCGCGTGACCTGTACGGCCATCCTCTTGCCCGCCGTGCCGGGGCGGCACATGAATTTCGGCCGCTTGCCGACCAGGACGGGCAAGTCATCCTTGACTTTCGTATCGAGCTGCAATACATCGCCGAAGCCGAGATTGAGGAACTCCTGAATCGAAATCTGGAGGCGCCCGAGTTCCACGATCAGGGGAACACGCGTGCGCTCGATCTTCTTCTGCAGGAGTGCAATCTGCTCAGGGTTTGCTTCATCCTTTGAGACGGAAGAAGCGACCCAGAACGTCGTCGTGAGCTTCGACATGATCGGCTCGAGGACGAGATATGGGATGCAGATGTTCATCATGCCTTCGACATCGCCGATCTTCATCTGGATTGTGACGATGACGACCATGTCGCTCGGCGGAACGATCTGCGTGAACTGCGGGTTGGATTCTGTCGCCTCGAGCTTCGGGTCGAACTCGCAGACAGCCTTCCATGCGTCCTTGAGCTCGCCCATCGCCGTATTGATGAGGCGCTTCATGACGGTCTCCTCGATTTCGGTCAGGACGCGGGGCTTGATGCTCGCCCGCCCTTCGCCGCCGAAGACGCGGTCGATGAAGGCGAACGCGATCTCCGTGTTGACCTCCATGATGATGTTGCCCTTGAGCGGCGGCACCGCGAGGATGCTGATGACGCTCGGGTTCAGGAGGGATTGGACGAATTCCTGATACGTCTGCTGCTCGACCGAGGCCACTTCGACGCTGACCATCGTCCGCAGATGCGTCGACAGGTACGTATTGAGCATGCGCGCGAAGCTCTCGTGGAGCATCTGCAGCGTCCGGATCTGATCCTTGGAGAACTTGTCCGGCCGCTTGAAATCGTAGACCTTGATCTTCTTCTGCTCGTCTTCTGCCTTGACTTCCTCTGCGGAGACCGTACCATCAGAAAGCGCGGACAGCAGCTTATCTATCTCAGACTGAGATAAGACTTCATCTGCCAATCTTCGTCCTCCTTTCTGCTGTTCTGCGGTACTTCATCACTGGAGCAGGAAGCTCGTGAAATAGACGTCATAGACGGAGCCCTGGCCGAGCTTATCGTTGAGCTCGTCCTTGATCTTCTTCTTCAGGTCGTCCTGCTTCGTCGCGTCAAACTCGTCGAGCTTGGCGCTGCGGAGGATCTGCATCGTCGTGTCGAGGACTTTCGTCTCCGCCATCGGCTGGAGCTTGCCATCGTCCGTGATGTTGTCCTTCTTGCCGGGATTCATCTCGAGGACGATGCCGGCCTTCAGGAACTTGCCCGCCTTGACGCCGCCGACATTGACCATGATGCCTTCCTTCGCATCACCGAGCTTCACGAACTTGCCCGTATCGTGATGCTCCGAGGCACCGGACTCCGTGGCAGTATCGGCCATCATCTTCGTCGTGATGAAGAAAGAGATGCCGCCAGCCAGCAGGAGTCCGATGAGGACGAGGACCACGACGAGGATGATTGGAGACTTCTTCTTCTTTTCCTCGGGTGGTGCTGCTTCTGGCGCAGCTTCCTTCTTTTCGTCAGCCATCTACTGATCCCTCCATTGCTTCTATCCCACAGATGATCTCAGAACTGGTGCAGCGCGCGGCGGTATTTCATCACGCGCCGGACAATCTCGTCCATGGGCTCGTCGACGATGAGCTTCTTGCCGTTCGTGAGCGTCACGACCGTATCCGGCGTCTCCTCGATCGTCTCGATGATTTCCGCATTGAGCACGAACTCACCTTTCTTGTTCGTCTTGGAATTGAATTTCGTCAGCTTGATCAAAGTATCATCTCCCGAATTCCCTGTTGAAATCCCCATATGATGAATGTATTCGTCACGAGGGGAGCTTTTCCCTTTTTCTATGGAAAAAAAGACATAGAAATCTGTTGAAAACTTCCTTGAAACTCTTTCAAGAATACCGCACGAAAGCCGATTCGTCAAGCACTTCGGGACGATATGACTAAGAAAAACTTCTGTGCACGGCAAAGAAAAAAGATGGCTCCGCAAGGAGCCATCTAAAAAAGATTCTCTGGAAATCAGAATCAGCGCTTCATGTTGATGAGCGTCTCGAGCATCTCGTCGCCGACCGTGATGATCTTCGAGTTCGACTGGAAGCCGCGCTGCGTGATGATCATGTCGGAGAACTCGTTCGCAATATCGACATTCGACATCTCGAGAGCCGACGGCGTAATCGTGACGCCGAGGTCGGATGCCGTCTTGACGTTCGCCGTGCCGGAGTTGTTCGACTCCTGGTAGAGGCTGTTGCCCGTCTTCGTGAGGCCGGACGCGTTCGTGAACTGCGCGACGGCGACCTGCGCCTCCGTCTGGCGCACGCCGTTCGTGTACGTGCCCGTGATCTTGCCCGAGGCATCGACCGAGACGCTCGAGAGCGTGCCGGCCGCATGGCCGTCCGACGTCGAGTTGACCGTGCTGCTGCCCGCGTACTGCGTGAGGCCCGTGAGGTCGATGGTTGCCGTCTGCGCGGCAGCACCATTCGTCGTATACGTCAGCGCAATCGTCGCTGACGTCGTGCCTGCCTTATAGGCACCATTTGTATCGAACGACACCGTGCCATTCGCGAGCGTCACGGCCGTCGTCGAGCCGTCAGCTTCGATGATGTCCGTATTGTAGGTCGGCGTCGTGCTGCCGGACGTCGTCTTCGCTGTGACAGCTGGAGAAATCGTCCAAGTGTTGCCGGTATTTGTGCGGCTCGAAAGCTCGAACAGCAGCGGAATGCTGTGCTTGTTGCCGAGGCTGTCATAGACCGTCGCTGTCGTCGTGACCGGGATGCTGCGGTTCGCGACATACGAGCCGGACGTGACCGTCTGCGTCGTGCCGTCGCTCAGCGTCAGCGTGACAGGTGCCGCAGCGGTCGCAACCGTGCGGCCGCCTGCCGACGTGCCGCCAGAGAGCGCCGTAATCATCAGCGTGCTCGCATTGAGGTTGTTCGAATACGTGACCTTTGCCGTCGCTTCCGAGGCCATGCCCTTGCCGGCCGGAATCTGGATATTGTCAGCCGCACCCGTCGTGTTGAGCACGCCGTTCTCTGCCATCCAGCCCTGCACATAGAGGCCGGAGCTCGGCAGCACGTAGTTGCCCTCGGAATCGAATGCGAATGCGCCGTCACGCGTATAGTACGTCTCCGTGCCCTTCTTCACGACGAAGAGGCCGTTGCCCGAGAGGCAGAGATCCGTGTTCTTGCCCGTCGACTGGACGGAGCCGTCCGTGAAGAGCAGGTCGATGCTCGCGACGCCCGTGCCGAGGCCGATCTGCTTCGGGTTCGTGCCGCCGACATCGTCCTGCGGCGACGAAGCGCCCGTCAGCGTCTGCGACAGCGTGTCGGCGAACGTCGTGCGGCTCGACTTGAAGCCCGTCGTGTTGACATTTGCGATGTTGTTGCCGATGACGTCCATGCGGGTCTGATGAGCTTTCAGTCCGGACACACCGGAGAAAAGGGAACGCATCATAGTGAAAAACTTCCTTTCCTTTTTCCTTTGATGCATCGCAACCATCCATTTGTGGAGCGCGTCTGTCAGTCGGCGCCCCGGAGTTTCCTCAATGGTCCAACTCTCAGAGAATGGCTGCGCTGTCGATGTTCGTGATGATGTTTTCCTGGTTCCTGCCATCCATGGCCGTGATCACCGTCCGGTTCGGGACGCTCACGACGAAGGCCGTGCCGTCCATGTAGACGAGTGACTCCCGGGCCCCTTTCCGGTCGAGGTCGGAGACGGCCGTGTCGAGTTTCTGGAGGCTTTCCTCCGAGAGCTCGATGCCGCGCTCCTGCATGCGCGCCTGCGCATGGGCGGAAAAGAGGACTCGTTCCTGGGCGGCTGTGAGCATCGCATCGAAATCACCGGATTTCGTGCGCGACGCCTGCGTCGCCTGCCGGCCCGTGCCGGTCGTTTGCTGCTGGATGGGCAGGAGCGGCTGCGTGTTGAAAAAAATGGGATTCGCCACGTTCCTTCCCTCCGATGTTATTTCGTCGCCGTGCCGCTGCCGACGCGCGTGACGTCGCTGATGGCGACCTGGTACGTCGAGCCATCCGAACCCTTCGCGATGATGGTCGGCGAGCCGTCCGAGATGCTGACGCCCGTGACCGTGCCTTCGTGCGTCGTCTTCTCCGTGACGGCCTTGCCGTTTGCGTCCGTGACGGCCGTGCCATCGCTGTTCGTCTTCGTCGTCTCCGTCGTCCACTGCAGGCTCTGGCCGATCATGGAGCTCAGCTGGCCGACGAGGACGCTCGTATCCATGTTGCTGACGAGCGAATTCGTCTTGTCCAGCGCTTCCGCGACGTTCGTCATCTGCTCGAGCGCGGAGAACTGCGCGAGCTGCGCGAGGTATTCGCTGTTGTCCTGCGGGTCGAGCGGATCCTGGTACTGCATCTGCGTGACGAGCAGCTGCAGGAATGCGTCTTTGCCGAGCGAGCCGCCCGCGACGGAAGAAGACGACGAGGCCTGCTGCTTCGCGTAGTCCTCTGCCGTGTAGGTCACGCCGTTCACGGTGACGGTATTGAGTGAATTCGACATATTGGTTACCTCCCTCGGATCTCTCAGACCCGATAGTCAACGCCGTCCGTGGCTGCGTTTCCTTCTTTCTGCGCGGCGAGTGCCGCTGCGAGCTCCTGCCCGTCCTCGAAGGCTTCGGCGCTTTCCTGCGTCGAGTGGCGCTGGCCCTGCGAGCTGCCCTGCTGCCAGCCCTGCTGGCCGCTGTCCTGCGGCAGGCCGCCATCGGCGAGGCCGGCGTAGACGCCGACGTTGTCGACTTTGATGCCCTGATCGTTGAGATCCTGCTTGAGCTGGACGAGCGTGTTCTCGATGATCGTGCGGACTTCTGCGTTGTTCGAGTGGAACGAGGCATTGACGGCACCATCGACGCCGACGGAGACGCGGAGCGTCAGGTCGCCGAGGTGTTCCGGCTTCAGGTGGATGACCATCTCGGTATCCTGCCCGCGCTGGATGAGGCGCGCCTGGTCAACAATCTGCCTGCGCGGTCTGCGCCTGCTGCGTGCCATCGATGTTCTGGAGCGTCTGCGAGAAGCTCGTAAGCATACCGGCTTGTGTCGGGACATCCCCCTGCGCCGTCGGCGCCTTGTCAAAGGCCGCTTCCTCGGGAAGCTGCGTAACGGTCACGGTGCCGTCTGACGTCTGGAGCATCTCTGCCATCGCCTGGCCGGACGACTGGCTCCCCCCATTCAGGAAATCGCCAAGGCTGCTGCCGCCATTCTGCGGCGTCGCCACTACCTGCTGGGTGAGCGAGAGGTCGCTCGCGGATGCGTGCGTGACGTCCGTTCCGAGAAGATTTGCAAAATCACTCGTCTTCACGGTCTGCGTATCGTTCGTCGACGCCGCTGCCTGCTGGAAGAGCGGCTGCGTCTCCATCTGCGGCGCCTGCATCAGCTGCTGGGAAAGCGTCTGCGCCTGCGAAGCGAGGCTTGCCGTGTTCAGCGGCGAAAGGTTCTGGAGCTCGACAAGCGGCTGCTGGGCAGCCTGCATATCGGCCTGCTGCGCGGCGTCCGTGATGGGAGCCATCTGCGCGAGCAGCTGCTGCATCGAAGTGCCCGCCGACGCCTGCGAAGCCTGCGCTGTCTGAGCCGTCTGCACGGATTGTGCGAGGGTCGAAGACGCCTGCACATTCTGGAGACTTGCTGCGCTCTGCGCCTGCGTCATCTGCAGCGGCGCTGCCGTCGTCGTTTCCGCCGCTGCGGTCTCGGCATTTGGCAGGGCGTTCTGCCCGGAGAGCATCGCGAGCATGGCTTTCTGCGCCTGGCCTTTCGATGCATCCTGCGGCAGGAGCGTCTGGAGCGACGACTGCGCAGCCGGCATGGAAGACGAGGCATCGAGCAGGGCCTGTGCGATGTCTTCGACGGAGCCGGCGGTTTCCGCCGCGACCTCCGTCGCCATCAGATCCTGTACCCCATTTTCATTTCCTACGACAGCCTGCGCAAGCACGAGTTTCGCATCGAGCGCCGCCTGTGCGGCATCCGCAAGGATGTCCGTGCCATCGTCCGTGATGGCCGCCTTGTCGTCCTTGGCATCCGCATTTTTCGTGCCCTGCCTGGCATCCTTGCCTTTTGCCTTCGTCTTCGCAGCAGGATTTTTCTCTGTCGCAGCTGCTGCGGCCGATGCCTCTGTTTCATCGGCGGCACTCTCAGCTGTATCCTTTGCATCCTGCGCAGCCGCTTTCGGCTCCTGCGCCTGTGCCTGGCTCTTCTGCAGGACATCGTCAAAGCCGGAGGATTTCGCCGTCTTCGAGACGGATGTGCTCTTCCCGCTGGCTTTCGATGTGCCTGTCTGCGGACTCGTGCTCATGATCTGTACATTGTTCATGCTGTCACCTCCTTTCTATATGGTATATCGACGATTTTCGGATTTTCTTAAATGAAAATTTCATTGATTTTGCGCTGTCTGCGTGCCGTTCTGGCTGTCAGCCTGTCCGGCATCCTGCCCCTGCTCGATCATCTTCTGGAGGTCGCTCGGGCTCGTCAGCGTCTTCTGCTTGCCTTCGTACATGATCTTCGTGAGGCGGGCCGTCTTCGATGCATCGAACTCGGCGAGGATCTTCGCGGCCTGGCCTTCGTCCATGCGCTGGAGGATGGCGATGCAGGTGTCATCGTCGAGCTGGTCCATCGCGGCAGCCGCATCGGCCGGCTTCATCTCGTTATAGAGACGCGCGAGCTTCGAGACGCGCTTTCGCTCGGCGGCTTCGCGGTCTTTCATCTGCTTCTCGATTTCCTTCTTCGAGAGCTGGACTTTCTTCGAGTCCTTCTGATCCTTCTTGTCAGCCTCCGGGTCGGGCTTGACATCCTCGGCCGGCGTGTTCTGCATGTCTTCTTCCGTCGGCGCAGGCTTGACGAAATACTGGCCGATGATGGGCAGGTTGTAGAGGCCGAGCTTCTCGTTGGCTTCCTGGGTATCGAAGATGCGCAGGTAGATGCCGAGCGCGAAGCCGCCGATGACGAGCACGATGAGCAGCAGGAGAATCAGCAGGATTTTCAGGAACCGGCGCTTTTTTGGCGGCTCTTCGTCCTCATATTCATCATCTTCGTATTCGTCGTCATCGTACTCTTCTTCCTCTTTGGCTTTGGCCATGTTTTCGTTCACCTCCGTCAGATGTCAGATGCTTCAGCGGTACAGGTCGAGCACGCGGTCGACATAGGCCTGCGTCTCAGGATACGGCGGCACGCCGCCATAGGCCTTGACGGCCGCCGGGCCCGCATTGTAGGCCGCAACGGCCTTCTTCACATCGCCGCCGAACGTGTCGAGCATCTCGCGCAGGTATTTCGCGCCGCCCTCGATGTTCTGCTTCTTGTCATAGGGATTGACGCCGAGGCCCGCTGCCGTGTCCGGCATGAGCTGCATGACGCCGATGGCGCCGACCGGCGAAACAGCCGACTGGTCGCCGCCGGACTCCGCCTGCGCGATGGCATTGACGAGGCGCGCATCGACGTTCTGGTCGCGCGCGGCATCCTGCACCATCGTCGCGAGGTCGCCATCGGCGGCCGGCAGGTCGGAAACGGCCTTGAGGCCCGTGCCGACGTTCACGGGGAGCGTCGCCTTTGATGCGGACGCCGCCGCGTTCGTCTTGGACGCAGGCTGTGCGGCATTTGCGCCGCTCGCCTGTCCCTTGGCGGCCTCGGCGGCTTTCTGCGCCGCGATGGCCTGCTGCAGCTGTGCGTCAAATCCGACCGCGCCCGGCACCTGCTGGAGTCCCATGAAGGACTTCTGCAGCTGTGCGATGCGCTGCTGGACGCGCGTGATGTCTCCCATATCAATCATACTGCATCCCTTACCTTCCCATTCCTCATATAGAGCTGCAGGCCGATCTCGTCGAGCATCTTCTGCTCTTCATGAAGGGCCGCGTCTTTGTATTCCTGGAACCGCTTTTCCTTGAGCTGCTCGATGCTCTTGAGGTAGCTCATGACTTCCATGAGCTCCTTGAGCCGCTTCTGCCGCTCGGCTTTCGCCTGCAGGATGAGCTTCTGCTGCATCTCGATCTGCTCGCGCTTCCACTGGAAGAAGCTGTTGAAATCCATGAGCTTGCCGACCGTCACGCGCTTGCCTTCCTGCGTGATGGCCTCGAACTCGCGCTGCCCCTGCTGCATCTCCTGAAGCAGGGTCTGCATGTGGGCGCGCTTGTCCTCGAGCTCGCGCGAGGCGTTCGCGAACGCGACTTCGGCATCTTCTTTCTTGCTGCGCGTGACGCGCAGCAGCGTTTCGAGCTGGAACTTGAATTTCTTCATTTTTCATCACCCTGCGGTGGCTTTCGCTTCCCCGGCTGCCGGCTGCGGCGCCGCGGGGGCCGCTGGCGGCTGTCCCGTGATGGCTTCGAGCTTCTGCTCCGTTTCCTCATAGCCGTCGACCTCGAAGATGCCCTGGCAGAGGAAGTCGTTGATGGCGTCGATCTTCGCGATGGATTCGTCGATCTTCGCGCTCGAGCCCTTGACATAGGCGCCGATGTGGATGAGGTCTTCGGCGTCGCGGTAGACGGCCATGAGCTGGCGCATGCGCTGCGCCGCTGTCAGGTGCTCTTTCGACACGACTTCGTTCATGACACGGCTGACGCTCGTCATGATGTCGATGGCCGGGAAATGGTTCTGCGCGGCGATGCTGCGCGAGAGCACGATATGGCCGTCGAGGATCGAGCGCACGGCATCGGCAATCGGCTCGTTCATGTCGTCGCCATCGACGAGCACGGTGTAGATGCCCGTGATGGAGCCTTTGTCGCTCGTGCCCGCGCGCTCGAGGAGGCGCGGCAGCATGGCGAAGACGGACGGCGTATAGCCGCGCGTCGCCGGCGGCTCGCCGACGGTCAGGCCGACTTCGCGCTGTGCCATCGCAAAGCGCGTGACGGAATCCATCATGAGGATGACCTTGTGGCCCTGATCGCGGAAATATTCGGCGATGGCTGTGGCCGTCATGGCGCCCTTGATGCGCACGAGCGCGGGCTGGTCGGACGTCGCGACGACGACGACGGAACGCTTGAGTCCTTCCTCGCCGAGGTCGCGTTCGATGAAGTCGCGCACCTCGCGGCCACGCTCGCCGACGAGCGCGATGACGCTGATGTCGGCTTCCGTGTTGCGGGCGATCATGGAGAGCAGCGTCGATTTGCCGACGCCCGAGCCCGCCATGATGCCGATGCGCTGCCCGTCGCCCATCGTGATGAGGCCGTCGATGGCGCGCACGCCGACGTAGAGGTGCTCGTGGATGCGCGGGCGCTTGAGCGGCGCGGGCGGCGGCGCCTGCAGCGGGTATTCCTTCTTCGTGAGGATTGGCCCCTTGTCATCCATCGGGTTGCCGAGGCCGTCGAGCACGCGGCCGAGGAGTTCCGGCCCGACTTTGACTTTCAGCGTCTTCTGCGCCGAGACGACCTCGCAGCCCGGCCCGATGCCCTGCATTTCGCCGACAGGCATGAGCATGACAAATCCCTCCCGGAAACCGACCACTTCGGCCGGCACGGGCGGGACGTTGGGGAAATGCGAACTCACGTAGCAGAGCTCGCCGACGCTGACCGTCGGGCCCTGCGACTCAATGACGAGGCCGACGACCTGCGTGACTTTGCCCGTGAGCTTGATGGACACGGAGCTCTTGACGGCATCCGTGAATTTTTTGATATCGACCTGCATCAGGCTTTCACTTCCTCGATGGCTTGGCGGATGAGCTCGATCTGGGTCTGGAGGCGTGCATCGACGCCGCCGTTCGGCGTCTCGATGACGCAGTCGCCGGGCACGAGGCTCTCGTCAGATGTGATCGTGAGCTCGGCGCCCGTGCCCGTCAGGCGGCTGCGGAATTCGTCGCGCGCGAGGAGCACGAGGTCGTAGACGTCAGGAGCCACGTGGATGTTGATCTCCTTCTGATCCTTGACTTTTTCGAGGGACTTCTGCACGAGCGGCAGGATGACCTGCGGCACGTCGATGAAGTGCTGCGGCAGGATCTTCTCGACGATGGCAAGCGCGATGGACGTGACGTCCTCCTCTGCTTTCGAGAGGTAGTCGCTCGTCGCGTCCTTCGCGTCCTGCAGCGTCTTCTCCGCCTGCTTGTTGGCGTTCTGGACAGCGTCCTTCATCGCCTTCTTCGCTTCGTCGCGGCCTTCTTCCTCGCCGCGGCGCAGGCCTTCTTCATGGCCGAGGCGTGCGGCGTCCTCGCGGAGCTCGACGCATTCCTGCCGGGCTTCCGCCATGAGGCGGTCGCGCTCGTTCTTCGCCTGCTGGAGGATTTTCTCGCTTTCGAGCTTCGCCTTCTTCAGGAGCGCTGCCGCGCGCTTTTCCTTGGCCGCGACGGCGGCCAGGCGGCGCTTGTACGCCTCGACGTCGAATTTCGGCTTCTGCGCTTCCGCCTTCTTCTGTTCTTCTTTCTCTTCCTCGGAGGGCTCGATCTTCGGAGGCTCCGGAGCCTTGATGACCATCGGTTTGGCTTCCCACTGGGCCGCCTTGATGACCTTAGACAATCATCTCGTCCCCCTTGCCGCCGCGCGAAACGACGATTTCGCCCTTGTCTTCCATCGTACGGATGATGTTGACGATCTTCTGCTGTGCTTCTTCGACGTCGCGGATCTTGACCGGGCCCATGAACTCGATTTCTTCTTTGAGCATGTCGGCAGCACGCGAAGACATGTTCTTGTAGACCTTGTCGGCGACTTCCTTCGGCGTGGCCTTGAGTGCGAGCGAGAGGTCTTTCGTATCGACGCCGCGCAGCACGAGCTGCAGGGAGCGGTCGTCGAGCAGGACGATGTCCTCGAACACGAACATGAGGCGCTTGATTTCCTCGGCGAGCTCGGGGTTGTCGACCTCGAGGTTTTCGAGGATGGATTTCTCGGTCGTGCGGTCGACGCGGTTGAGCATCTCGACGACGCTCTTGACGCCGCCGGCCGTCGTGAAGTCCTGCGTGACGAGCGTCGAGAGCTTGCGCTCGAGCACGCGCTCGACCTCGCGGATGACGTCTGGCGACGTGCGGTCCATGACGGCGATGCGCTTCGCGACATCAGCCTGCTGGTCCGGCGGCAACGAACCGAGGACGGTCGCGGCCTGGTCGGGCTCGAGGTAGGCCATGATGAGCGCGATGGTCTGCGGATGCTCGTTCTGGATGAAGTTCATGAGCTGCGACGGGTCGGTCTTGCGCAGGAAGTCGAACGGACGCACCTGCAGGCTCGTCGTGAGACGGTTGATGATGTCCATGGCCTTCTCGGCGCCAAGGGCTTTCTCGAGGACGTTCTGCGCGTACTCGAGGCCGCCGGTCGAGATGTAGTCCTTGGCCATGGCCATCTGGTAGAATTCGCTGATGACGGCCGCCTTCTGGTCGGCACTGACCTGTTTCTGGTTCGCGATCTCGAGCGTCACGCGCTCGATCTCGTCGTCATCCATGTGCTTGAAGAGCTTGGCGGAATACTCCGGCCCCAGCGCGATGAAGAGCACGGCGGCCTTCTGCTGGTTTGTGAGTTCTTCTTCCTCCACGCCATACATATCTGCTGCCATTTATTCGTCCTCCGCAAGCCAGGTCTTGATGAGCATCGCCACTTCGGCTGGCTTCTGGTCGATGAGTTCCATGATCTGCTGCTTTTCGGAGAGGCGCTTCTCTTCTGCTCCTCTTCCGAGAGTTCTTCCTCTTCCACTGGTTCGCCATCCTCCGTGAGCGTGCCATTCGCGATGGCTTCGGCGCGCGCCTCTTCTTCGGCGATGCGCTGCTGCTCTTCAGCTTCGAGACGGGCAGCCTCTGCGGCAGCCTCTGCCTCTTTCTTCTTCTTGTGGCGACGCCAGAGAATGGCGCCGATGATGAGGGCGAGCAGGAGGATCACGCCGGCGACCTCCGCATAGAAGATGCGGTCAGCGCGGTCTTTCTCGGCCTGCTGCTCCGCTGCGAGGCGGTCACGCGCCTCCGTGCTGAACGGCAGCGGCTCGACGGAAATCGTGTCGCCGCGATCCTGGTTGATGCCGGCAGCCGAGCTCACGGAACGCATGATGCTGTCCTGCTGCGTCGCATTGACATCGTCATTGACGAGCACGGCGACGTTGAGACGGCGGATGGAGCCCGGCGAAGCGATGACCTTCTTCTTCTCCTCGTTGATCTCGTAGTTCTTCGTTGATTCCTTTTTCTCGTAATTGGCATTCGACGTGCCGTTCTGGGCGACATAGCCCGGGACATTCGACTGGACGCCGGCCGGGCCGCCCGGATTCGTCGCGGTGCCGTTGTACGTCTCATTGCTGTCCTGCTGGCTGCGGATGATGCCCGAGTCGTCGACGACCGGCGTGAACGTCTGCGTATCCGTCGTCGTGTCGTCGAAATCGAGTTCGACGCTGACGCGCGCGACGGCACGGCCTTCACCGAGTGCCTGGTCGAGCAGAGACTGAATGTTCTTCTGGATGTTGTCCTGGACTTTCTTCGTCATCTCGAGCTGCGTCATCGTCTTGGCGCCGACGCTCTTCTCGTCGAGTTCGTCCGGGTCGTTGAGGATCTTGCCCGTCTCATCGACGATCGTGATGTTCTCCGGCTGCAGGCCCTGGATGCTGTGCGCCGCGAGGTTCACGATACCCTTGATTTCTTTTTTCTGGAGCTCCTGGTTCGGCTTCAGCATCAGCATGATGGATGCCGTGGCCGGCTTCTCGTTCTTCTTGTAGAGGCTGTCTTCCGGCAGCACGATGTGGACGCGGGCTTTCTGCACGGCATCGATCTGCTCGATCGTGCGCGTGAGCTCGCCCTGCAGTGCCTGCAGATAGTTGACCTTGTTCTGGAACTCCGTGACGCCGAGCTTGCTGTCGTCAAAGATCTCGAAGCCCTTCTGGCCGCGCGGCAGTCCCTCCGTCGCGAGGCTCAGGCGCGTCTCATGCACCTTGTCCGACGGCACGAGGATCGTCGTGCCCTGCTTGTTCTCCTGGACTTCGTAATTGACCTTGTCTTCCTTGAGCTTCGCTGCGACCTCGCCGGCATCCTTCGCCTCCATGTTCGTGAACAGCGGCACCATGTCCGGCTTGCTGCCGTACCATGCGCCGACGCCCACGATGGCGATGAGGATGGCGAGCACGATTCCAAAGAAAATGTATTTCTGTTTCTTGCTGTATTTGTTCCAAAGCTGCAGATAGCGTTCCTTCCACTTCGGCTGCGGCGCTTTCTCCTCTGCGTTTTCTGCTTTGTCTTCCGCCATGTTCTCAATCCCTTCGCGCATCTAGTGGCCTGTGGCCGTCCTTCTTCCGGAAAGTCACGTCACACCTGCATGCGCATGATCTCCTGATAGGCAGAGACCGCCCGGTTCCGGATCTGGAGCGTGAGCTGCAGGGCGATGTCAGCCTTCTGCGAGGCGATGACGACCTGCGAGACATCGTCGACTTTGCCGGCTGCGAGCGCGGCATTCCACTTGTCCGAATCAATCTGGAGCTGGTTCGTTTCTTTGAGCGCATCCGTCAGGTAGTCAGAGAATCCCTTGACCTCTTCCTTCGGCAGCGTCTCGCCGAGATGGCTTTCGGCGCTCATGTGCACCGGGCGCACCGGCGTCATCTGGAGGGCTTCCATCTGCATCGTCATTCACCTCGCTGTTCTATCTGCTATCATCACTTGCCCATATCGAGGGCTTTCATCACCATGCTCTTGGCGGCATTGACGGTCGTCGTGTTCGCCTCGTAGGCGCGCGATGCCGTGATCATGTCCACCATTTCCGCAACGATGTTGACGTTCGGGCGCTCGACATAGCCCTGCGCATTCGCATCAGGGTGTCCCGGGTCATAGACGAGCGGGCCCTGCGACGGGTCGGACTCAATGCCGACCGCACGCACGCCGTCGCCTGCCTGCAGCTTGTTCGCCGCTTTCTGCAGAAAGCTCGAGAACGCGCCGCCTGACACTTCGCGCGGCTCAAAGACGACGAACCGGCGATGATAGGCGCCGCCCTGTGCTGTCCGCGTCGTGTTCGCATTCGCGATGTTGTTCGATATGACGTCCATGCGCAGGCGCTCAGCCGTCAGGCCGGAAGCCGCCGCATCGATTCCCAGAAACATGCTCATATCTTTGCCCTCATTTCCTATCCATTCCGCTGCGTTTGTTCATCCTGCGTCCGGCATCCCCGTCCGGACCGCTCGATCTTACGACTGGCCGCTCGTGATGACGTTGCGCAGCTTCGTGATGTAGCCGCCGAGATTCGTCGCCATCGCATTGTAGTAGAGCTGGTTCTTCGCGAGCGTCGCCATCTCGACATCAATATCGACGTTGTTGTTGTCCACGCGCATCGTCGTCGTGTCGTCCTCCTGAATCTGCGCCTGCGCCCCTCCGATATGGCCGATGGGCAGATGGCGGTCATGCGTGCGCACGAGCGGCAGCTCGTTTTCATCGCCCGCGCTGATTTCTTTTGCAAGCAGGTCTTCGAAAATGACGTCGCTCTTCTTGAAATTCGGCGTGTTGACGTTCGCGATATTATTGGAGATGACCTCCTGCCGGAGGTTGGCTGCTGCAAGGCCCCGGCCGAGGAAATTGAAGTTCGGGGAATTCATGATCTGTTCCAGCATGGGTCTTCACATCCCTTCCATAAGTGCTGTTCGATAGTACTGATATTTTTCTTTTTCTACGTGCATGCCATAACTCCTTCAAATTCTATCACTTTTTTCGTCCTTTTAGAAGTCCCCCACGTCGATTTTACTTTATTTACGAAAAAAGTCCCACCGCCATCCGAGAAAAAGAATGCCCTCCGGCAGCTGCCTGCCAGAGGGCGGAATGTTCAGAAATGCGTGCGGCGCGTCTTTTTGTCTTCCTTCGGAAGAGGCTTCGCGTCAATCTTCTTGACCTCGTCGATGAGGTATTCGTTCTTGACCTTGATGTACGTGCCCTTCATGCCGAGCGACTTCGATTCGATGACGCCGGCCGACTCGAATTTGCGCAGCGCGTTGACGATGACGGAGCGCGTGATCTGCATCTCCTTCGCGACGGTCGAGGCGATGAGGTTGCCTTCGAGCTTGCCTTCCTTGTCGTTCTCCTCGAGCTTCTTGAGGATGCCTTTCGCAGCGACCTGCTCGGAGTACGAGAGCGTGTTGATGGCAATCTGCACGGCCGTCTTCTTGCGCTCGATGGCCTGGATCTTGAGGTTCTCGTCACGCAGGATCTCCATGCCGACGACGGTCGCGCCGTATTCGACGAGCACGAGGTCGTCGTCGCCGAACTCTTCGTCGTACTTCGCGACGATCAGCGTGCCCTTGCGGTCGCCGTTGCTGTAGATCGGAACGATCGTCGTGTTCTTGCCGTTGAAGAGGCAGTCGACATCCTCGTCATACGCGCACTTGCCGGTCTTGGAACGCAGGTTCGGCGTCGTCTCGTCGATGCGCTTGAGCCAGTTGACATAGTTGTGCGGGAACTCGCCCTGGTTGATGACCTTGTCGACCATGAGGTCGCATTCGAAGTCGTCGATGAAGGCATAGCCGTAGATTTTTCCGGCCGTATCCGTGATGTAGACGTTCGCGTCGAGCACGTTGCTGAGCACGCGCGCGATACCGTCGTATTCGACGCTGACGGAGCGTTGGAGCAGACGATTGATCTTTCGTGTCTTTTCGAGCAGTGTAGCCATGGTGCAGACTCCCTTCCTGATGAATCCTGCCGATGCTGTTTTCCGGGACTTTTCCGGGGCGTTCTGGGTCTCGGGGTTCATTGTAGATATTTTAGCACACATTTCGAAAAATTCCTAGATGTTGTGACAATTTATCCAAAGTTCACGACAAAAAACGCTGCTTCCGCAATCGCACCCGCGGAAGCAACTTTTTTTCTAAGAGATATGGCGTACAGGGGACTCCCACCACCGCTTCGCGGTCCCCCTCCCTCAATGAGGGAGGCTGTACAATCGTTTGGCTATCGCGTTATCACCTTATTTTCATCAAAGGATGAACTGGGAGAGATCGTGGTTCTGGACGATGTCGTGGAGGCGGTCGTCGACGTAGGCTTCGTCGATGACGACGTGCTTGTCCTGAAGCTCCGGCGCGTCGAACGAGACGTCTTCGAGGAGCTTCTCAAGCAGCGTGTGGAGGCGGCGGGCGCCGATGTCCTCGGACTGCTCGTTGACGTCGCAGGCGAGCTGCGCGATGCGGCTGATGGCGCTCTCCTTGAACTCGAGCTCGACGCCTTCCGTCGCGAGCATGGCCTGATACTGCTTGATGAGAGCGTTCTGCGGTTCCGTCAGGATGCGCTCGAAGTCTTCTTTCCGGAGGCTCTTGAGCTCGACGCGGATCGGGAAGCGGCCCTGCAGCTCCGGAATGAGGTCCGACGGCTTTGCGATGTGGAACGCGCCGGCTGCGATGAAGAGCACATGATCCGTCTTGACGGGGCCGTACTTCGTCGAGACCTGCGAGCCTTCGACAATCGGCAGGATGTCGCGCTGCACACCCTCGCGCGAAACGTCGGCGCCATTCGAATTGCCCTTGACGGCGACCTTGTCAATCTCGTCGAGGAAGACGATGCCGCTGCGCTCGGCGACCTTGATGGCCGTCTCGGCGACTTCGTCCATGTCGATGAGCTTGCCCGCTTCTTCCTGCGTGAAGATCTTGCGCGCCTGCTCAACCGTGACTTTGCGCTTCTTGCGGTTCTTCGGCATGAGGTTGCCGATCATGTCCTGGATGTTGTCGCCCATGCCCTCGAGCGACGAGCCTGCGAACATGCCGACCATCGGACGGCTCGATTCCTCGACGTCGATTTCGATGAGCTCTTTTTCAGCTCGCCGTTCTTCAGACGCTTGCGCACCCACTCGCGGCCGGCCTGATACTTCGGCTTCTCGTCTTTTTCTTCTTTTTCCTCATCGTCTTCGGCGTTGCCGAACAGGCGGCCGAGCGGATTCTGCGATTTCTTCGGCTGCGGCACGAAGACGTCGAGGATGCGCTCCTCAGCGAGTTCCTTCGCCTTTTCCTGCACGGAGTCCATGCGCTCCTGGCGCACCATGCGCACGGCTGTCTCGGCGAGGTCGCGCACGATGGACTCAACGTCGCGGCCGACATAGCCGACCTCGGTGAACTTCGTGGCCTCGACCTTGATGAACGGCGCCTTGACGAGCTTCGCGAGGCGGCGGGCAATTTCGGTCTTGCCGACGCCCGTCGAGCCGATCATGAGGATGTTCTTCGGGATGACTTCGTCACGCATCGGCCCCTCTAGCTTCCGGCTGCGCCAGCGGTTGCGGAGTGCGATGGCGACGGAGCGCTTCGCTTCGTCCTGGCCGATGATGTATTTGTCGAGCTCTTCCACAATCTGGCGCGGCGTCTGCTCGTTCGTGCCGATTTCCGTCACGGGGGTGTTTTCGCTTGCTTCCATTACTCCAGTTCCTCCACCTTGATGTTGTGATTCGTGTAGACGCAGATGTCCGCCGCGATGGAAAGCGCTTCCTTCGCGATGTCCTTTGCCTCCATGTCCGTATGCGCGACCATGGCGCGGCCGGCCGCGAGCGCGTAGAAGCCGCCCGAGCCGATGGCCGCGACGTCGCCGTCCGGCTCGATGACTTCGCCGTTGCCCGAAAGCATCAACAGCTGCTCCTTGTCGGCGACGAGCAGCAGCGCTTCGAGCTTCCGGAGCACGCGGTCCGTGCGCCAGTCCTTCGCGAGCTCAACGGCTGCGCGCTGGAGGTTGCCGTTATACGATTCGAGCTTGCTCTCGAATTTCTCGAACAGCGTGAACGCGTCGGCGACGGAACCCGCGAAACCCGCGAGAATCTTGCCGTGATAGAGCGTGCGCACCTTGCGCGCGTTCGCCTTCATGATCGTGTGCTCGCCGAACGTCACCTGTCCGTCGCCAGCGATGGCCGTCTTGCCGTTCTTGCGCACGGCGCAGATGGTCGTTGCATGAAACTGTGTCTCCATCAAAGATCAAACTCCTTTCGGAACGTTTCAAGACTCGTTCATCGGCTGGAAATGCTTTGCCTCGCTCGTCGTGATGTAGTGCGCGAGCGCGCCATGGCAGGTCTCGGGCGGGAAGACATACGGCTCCTCGCCCTCGGCGACGCGCACGGCGTTGATGCCGGCCACGAGGCCGGACGAGGCCGATTCGACATAGCCTTCGACGCCCGTCATCTGCCCGGCAAAGAACAGACGGTCCTCGCCAGCGAACTGGTACGTCGGACGCATGTGCTTCGGCGCGTTGAGGAACGTGTTGCGGTGCATGACGCCGTAGCGCAGGAACTCCGCATGCTCGAGGCCCGGAATCATCGAGAAGACGCGGCGCTGCTCCGGCCATTTGAGATGCGTCTGGAAGCCGACGATATTGTAGAGCGTCGCATCGGCATTGTCCTGCCGCAGCTGCACGACGGCAAACGGCCGCACGCCCGTCTTCGGGTCTTCGAGGCCGACGGGTTTCAATGGGCCGAACAGCAGCGTGTCCTCGCCGCGGCTCGCCATGACTTCGACCGGCATGCAACCCTCGAAAAATTTCTCTTTCTCAAAGCCATGTGTCGGCGCCTTTTCCGCAGCCACCAGCTCCTGCCAGAACGCGCGGTACTCCGCCTCCGTCATCGGGCAGTTGATGTAGGCCGCCTCGCCCTTGCCATAGCGCGAGGCGCGGTAAGCCTTCGTCATGTCAATGGATTCAAGGCTCACAATCGGCGCGGCCGCATCGTAGAAATAGAGGCTGTCGCCGCCCGTGCGCCGCGCGATGTCCTCGGCGAGCGCCCCCTCGGTCAGCGGGCCGCTCGCAACAATCGTCACGACATCGTCCCGCAGCGGAATCTCCGTGAGCTCTTCGTGCACGACGGTCACGTTCGAGAGGCTTGTGACATGCTCCGTGATGTAGTCGCTGAAACCGTGCCGGTCGACGGCGAGTGCGCCGCCTGCTGGCACGCGCGTCGCGTCGGCGGCCTCCATGATGATGGAGCCCATGCGGCGCATTTCCTCTTTGAGCACGCCGACGGCGTTCTCGAGGCTCGCGCCGCGCAGAGAGTTGCTGCAGACGAGTTCGGCAAAGCCGGCCGTCTTGTGCGCGGGCGTCATCTTCTGCGGGCGCATCTCGTAGAGCGTCACGCGCGCGCCGCGCTTCGCGGCCTGCCAGGCGGCTTCGGAACCCGCGAGCCCCGCGCCGATGATGATGATGTCCTTCATTTCTTCTTCCCTTCGGCCTTCTTCGCCTTTTCGGCTTTTTCTGCTTTCGCCGCCTTTTCGGCCGCGTCCTTTGCACTCTTCTTCGCGAGGCGTTCGCGCAGCTTCGCGAGCTCCTCGTTGATCGGGCTGCCCTCGCGCGTCTTGCAGTCATCGTTGCTGCAGTACGTCAGCGTGCGGCCGTTCTTGTAGTGATGCTTCAGCAGGAAGGAACCGCACTCCGGGCACTTGTCCTGAAGCGGCGTGTCCCATGTCGTATAGTCGCAATCCGGGTAGTTCTTGCAGCCGTAGAACGTGCGGCCGCGGCGCGTCTTGCGCTCGACGATGGCGCCGCCGCATTTCGGGCACTTGACGCCCGTATCCTTGAGCAGCGGCTTCGTGTTGCGGCACTCGGGGAAGCCTGGGCACGCGAGGAACTTGCCGAAGCGCCCCTGCTTGACGACCATGAGGCGGCCGCATTTCTCGCAGCGCACATCCGAGACCTCGACGGGCAGCTCGACATGGCCGATGGCCTCGTCCGCCTTTTCGAGCGTCTGCTCGAACGGATCGTAGAACTCGCGCAGCAGGTCGTTCTTCCTGACCTTGCCGTCTGCAATCTCATCGAGTTCGTTTTCGAGGTTTGCCGTGAACTTCACATCAACGATTTTCTTGAAGTATTCCTCGAGCATGTCGAGCACGAGGAAACCGAGCTCCGTCGGCTGGAAATGCTTGTCCACGCGCTGGACGTAGCCGCGCGCCTGGATCGTCTCGATGATCGGCGCGTACGTGCTCGGACGGCCGATTTCCTTTTCTTCGAGCGTCTTGACGAGCGAGGCGTCATTGTAGCGCGGCGGCGGCTCCGTAAAATGCTGCTGCGGATCGACGCTCGCAGTGACGAGTTCGTCGCCCTCTTCGAGGTCTGGCAGCAGGACGTCCTTCTCTTTCTTCGCCTGATCCGCGCCTGCATAGACGGCCGTGAAGCCTGCGAATTTCAGGCGGGAACCATTCGATTTGAGCTGGCAGCGGTCACCTGCGGCAATCGTGACGCTCATCGTGTCGTAGACGGCCGGCGTCATCTGGCTGGCCGCGAAGCGCTGCCATACGAGGCGATAGAGTTTCGCCTGCTCTTTCGTCAGATACGGCTCGACAGCATCCGGCGTGTTGCGGATGGACGTCGGACGGATGGCCTCGTGCGCGTCCTGCGCCTTCTTGCCCGCCGCATAGATGTTCGGCTTTTCCGGCACGTAGTCCGCACCGAGCGTTTCCACGAGGTATTCTTTCGCCTCGCCCTGCGCAATCTCCGAGATGCGCGTCGAGTCCGTGCGCATGTACGTGATGAGACCCTGACGGCCGCTCTTGCCGAGCTCGACGCCTTCATAGAGCTGCTGTGCGAGCATCATCGTCTTGCGCGACGTATAGCCGAGCTTGCGCGCGGCATCCTGCTGCATCGAGCTCGTCGTGAACGGGGCCGACGGGCGGCGCTTGCGCTGGCTCTTCTTGACAGCAGAGACCGAAAGCGTCGCTTTCTTGAGCTCGGTTGCGATAGTCTGCGCGGCCTTCTCATCGTGCAGAACGAAGTTCTTGCCGTCTTCTTCGTGAATCGCGAGCTTCTTGCCGTCGACAACTGCGAGATCGGCGGCAAACATCGCCGAGCGCCCCTTGCGGAGCTTCATGCCGACCGTCCAGTATTCCTCGGACTCGAATGCCTGGATTTCCTTTTCGCGGTCGCAGATGAGCTTGACCGTGACCGACTGTACGCGGCCGGCCGAGAGGCCCTTGCGAATTTTGCGCCAGAGGAGCGGACTCAGCTTGTAGCCGACAATGCGGTCGAGCATGCGGCGCGCCTGCTGCGCGTCGACGCGATCCATGTTGATGGGGCGCGGCTCCTTGACAGCGGCCTGGATGGCCGGCTTCGTGATTTCGTTGAAGACGATGCGGCAGTCCGTCGTCGGGTCGATGCCGAGGATGTGCCATGCGATGGCCTCGCCCTCGCGGTCGGGGTCGCTTGCGAGGTAGATTTTCGAAGCGTTCTTCGCATCTTTCTTGAGCGCCTTGATGAGGTCGCCCTTGCCACGGATGTTGATGTATTTCGGCGCGAAGTCGTTGTCGACGTCGATGCCGAACTGGCTCTTCGGCAAGTCGCGCAGATGACCCATCGAGGCGCGCACCATGTATTTGCGGCCAAGGTATTTCTCGATGGTCTTGGCCTTGGCTGGCGACTCGACGACGACGAGCGTCTTCTTCGTCGCCGCCCGTTTCTTCGTCGCCTTTTTCGCAGGCTTTTTTGCAGTTTTCTTGACGGTGGCGGTTTCTTTTTCGGTTTCTTCTATCTTTTCTGCTGTAGCAGGCACGTCATCACTCCCTTTTCGCGCGCATGTATCCGTGCGTATCATTTTCCTCGACGAGGCCCTTGAGCTCCATCTGCAGGAGCACGAATGAGAGGCTCGCGGCGTCGCCGCCATCGAGGCTCACGATGATCTCGTCAATCGTGAGCGGATGTTCATAGGAAAGAATCTGATACACCGCGCGCTCTTCCTTGCTCATGGCTGGTGCTTTCTGTTTCGGCTTCTTCGGCGGATCGACGCCGTATTCTTCGAGCACGTCCGCCGCGCTCGTCACGAGCTTCGCCCCCTGCTGGATCAGCCGGTGACATCCCATGCTCGTCGGCGAGTAGATGCTGCCGGGCACGGCGAAGACGTCGCGCCCTTCCTGCACCGCCATGCCCGCTGTGATCAGCGACCCGCTCTTTTCCGCGGCCTCGATGACGATAACGCCGCGCGAGAGGCCGCTGATGATGCGGTTGCGTGCAGGAAAGAACGCGGGCAGCGGCGGCGTGCCGGGCGCATACTCCGAAAGCACGGCGCCGGATTCCGCGATCTCTGCGAGCAGGCGGCGGTTCTCGGGCGGATAGGCGACATCAACACCGCAGCCGAGCACGGCGACCGTGCGGCCAGCCGCGAGCGCACCCTTGTGCGAAGCGCTGTCGATGCCGCGCGCCGCGCCGCTCACGACCGTGAAACCGGCACGCGCGAACGTTTCGGCAAATGACTTCGCAACGCCCTCGCCATAGCGGCTGAAGCGGCGCGAGCCGACCATCGCGAGGCACTGCGCATCGGGGATGAGCGTGCCGCGATAGTAGAGCAGCGCCGGCGGGCTGAAGATTTCCGCGAGAACGGGCGGATAATCGTCATCGCCGAGCGCCGTCATGCGGATGCTGCCGCGCTCGCACGTTTCGAGAATCTGCGCTTCATATGCTTCCGCACCTTTCTGCGCCTTCTGCACATCGCGCGCGAGCTTTGGCGGCAGGCCGTGCTGCGCAAAGGCTTCCGCTGGCGCATGAAGCGCTGCGCGCGCCGAACCAAAGGCCTCGCGGAGCTTCCCCGCTGCCGCGCTGCCGATGCCGTTCACGCGCAAGAGCGCCGCAAGAGCCAGATGCTCCGCCTGGCGTTCCTCTTCTTCCATCCGCAACACTCCTTCCCGCTCCATCTGGCATCCGAAATTCTGACACCGTGCAATATAACACTATAACAGTTACCTACTATACAGAAAAGAACGTAAATCTGCAACCCTTTCTTCAAAAACGAGAAAACTTCCGCAGGTTTTATCGCACCCGCGGAAGTCTTTCCGTGCTGGTTGTTTTGTTGTACAGGGGCTGATTTAAGCGTGGCGCGTGACCGAGACCTCGACATAGTCGAGCGAGCCCGAAATCGGCACGTTCGGCTTGCGGACGGTCGTCGTCACGGCGGCATAATGCGAATACTTCTTCAGCAGCTTGTCGCCGATGTGGCCGCAGAGTGCCGAGAGCGTCGTGAAACGCTTGTTCTCCGTCACGTCCTTCACGATGTCATAGACGGCAGCGACGTCGACGCCATCTTTGATGTCATCCGTATCGCAGACGGTGTCGTCCTTCGTCTCGACCGTCACATCGAGATAGAATTTCTGTCCCTGTTCACGCTCGTACTCATAGTAGCCGTGAAACCCATAAAACATCATGTTCTTGATACTGGCTGTTGCCATTCTGATCACTCCCATGCAGAAAATTCTTTACTATATTTGTCTTATTCGCGACATACCGAGAAAATCCTCCCAAGCACAGGATTTTCTTTTTTGGTTCCATGCCTTGCGCGATATTCCTCCGGCCGCTACAATAAGATAGAAGGAAATCGAAAGGAGCTGATCCAATGGGAGACGTTTTCATGGTCGTGCTGATCTTCCTGATGATCTCGTACGCATTCTGGGATGAACTGTTTACGAACTAAAAAGAGAGGAGGCCGAAGGCCTCCCCAAAATGCAGTAGAAGTTTTCTTTTTTACATGACACGACGTGCGCCGATGTAGCACGAGCCCCAATAAGAGCTGTACAGGGACGCGATGGAGACGCCGCTGCTCGAAGCTGCATTGATGAAATTGCCATCTCCGAGATAGATGCCGACGTGAGACGGACCCGCTTCATACGTCGAGAAGAAGACGAGGTCGCCAGGCACGAGCTCTGCCGTCGAGACGGAATATCCGCACTCATACTGTGCATCCGCCGTGCGCGGCAGGTAGATGCCCGCATTCGCGAAGACATAGCGCACGTAGCCGGAGCAATCGAAGCCGCTCGGCGTCGTCCCGCCAAAGACGTAGGGGACGCCGAGATACTGCATCGACTCTGCGACGACGCGACGTCCGATGCTGCTCGTCCCGCGGCTGACCTCCGGCATGGCCTTCCCGAGGAGAGCCGTGTACGTGGAGGGGCCGACGAGACCATCTGCATCGAGACCTCTCGTGACCTGGAATGCTTTTACCGCCTCAGCCGTAGCAGGACCGAAATCCCCATCAGCCGTGACATCGTAGCCGAGACTGGCCAATTGCCCTTGGATCTCCGCTACATCGCTGCCCTGGTCACCGACACGGAAGGCCGAAGCCCCGCAGATGGCAGTGAACCAGCACAGCAGGATCGTGGTGAGCGCAAACATGCGCAGTGCTTTACTCAAAAAGCCACTCCTCTCTCTATTCGCCTACGAGGTTAGCTGCCGGGTTCGGGTAGAGAAGACCACCCGCGCTCTCACCGTTGCGTTTCGGCGCCCCGGTGAAAGCGTTCACCCCAAAATCATTTGGTTCCCCCGCTCCTGGGCTGGATTCGGCTTCCTTATATAAAACCCATATCTACTACAGCAGGATTGCTGTGGTATTCTATCTTCCTGTCAATCCGTTGATGAATTCCCCGCTTTCATTTCCTTTCCAGAAAACGGCCTGACATAAAATCAAGGCTGCCACATGACAGCCTTGTCTTTTCCGTGTCAAATACAAGCAGTCAATAAGCCGAGTTCTGTTCCGCTTGCGCGGTGACAATCATTTATCTAGAACGTACGTTGCCGCACGTCTCAAGCGACGCAACCCGGAAGGTCGGCGGGCAGCCTCAACCCTTCCCTATTCGGTCTTGCTCCATGTGGGGTTTGCCAAGCCAGACAGTCACCTGCCTGCTGGTGCGCTCTTGCCGCACCTTTCCACCCTTGCCTGGCATGCCAGGCGGTCTCCTTCTCTATGGCACTTTCCCTGGGGTCACCCCCGCTGGACGTTATCCAGCACACTGCCCTGCGGAGCCCGGACTTTCCTCATCTGCCATTCGGCAGCCGCGATTGTCTTGACTACTTATATTAACGGAATTTATTCTAGCACTTTCGTCGCACTCTGTCAAGGTCGTTACAATTTTCGGACAGATGACCTTTTCGCAGATGATTTTTTCGCGTATAATAGAGACATAACAAGAACAATTCCGTCATCCAGTATTTCAGAAAGAAGGAGTCATTTCATGAGCACCCCGCATATCGCTGCTGAAAAAGGCCAGATTGCCGAGCGCATCCTGCTGCCGGGCGACCCGCTGCGCGCCAAGTACATCGCCGAGAACTTCCTCGACGGCGCCAAGGAATACACGCATGTCCGCAACATTCTCGGCTACACGGGCACGTACAAGGGCGTCCCCGTCTCCGTACAGGGCACGGGCATGGGCATTCCGTCCATCTCGATCTACGTCCACGAGCTCATCCACGAATACGGCTGCAAGAAGCTGTTCCGCGTCGGCACCTGCGGCGGCATGCATCCCGACGTACATCTGCGCGACGTGCTGATCGCGCAGGCGGCCACGACGGATTCCTCCATCATCCGCAACATCTTCGGCGGCAGCATCAACTTCGCGCCGATTGCGGACTTCAGCCTGCTCTCGAAAGCCGTCGAGAACACGAAGAAACTCGGCCTGCGCGCGACGGTCGGCAACATCATCTCCGTCGACCGCTTCTACGATGACGAAATCGACAACGACAAGCTCCGCCAGTACGGCATCCTCGGCGTTGAGATGGAAGCCGCCGCACTCTACACGCTCGCGGCTGGCGCCCATGTCCAGGCGCTCGCACTCTTCACGGTCAGCGACCATCTGCTGACAGGCGAAGCCTGCTCGGCAGAGGAACGCCAGACGAGCTTCAACGATATGATCAAGATTGCGCTCGAAACGGCGATTGAAGACTGATTCTGTATCTATAAAACCACGCAAAACGCGAGGCACAACTTTTTTCACAGGTTGTGCCTCGCGTTTTTTCATGCACCGATCTTTTCGTCCAAGCAAGTACAGGCTTATCTGCCATCCGTTTTTCATTGCAGTAATCCCAAAGACAATCCCACGGTTCATCCGATTACATCACGCAAAGGATTTGCTGTCCGTTTGATCCTGCGATAAAATAGAGGAAGGAAAACCAGCAATATTCAGGAGGCGATTCCCATGGAGAAAACGACGTCTTTCATTCCGATGCCGCTCGGCATCTCGGATTTTCCGACCCTTCGTGAGCGCGGTTGCTATTTCGTCGACAAGACGCACGTCATCCGCGATTTATACACACGCCGTCACATGGTCACGCTCTTCACGCGCCCGCGCCGCTTCGGCAAGACCCTCACGCTTTCGATGATTGCATCCTTTTTCGACATCACGAAAAAAGACCGCGTCCAAGAGCTTTTTGCAGGAACCACCATTGCCGACGATGCCGAAATGATGAAAGAAGCCGGCACGCGCCCCGTTGTTATGATCAGCCTGAAAGATGTAACAGAGGCAACCCCTGACAGGATTCTTCGATTGCTCGGTATGCTGGTCAGCATGACCTACAAATCCTATGATTTTTTACTGAATGACAATTGTTTGAGCAATGACGAAAAAAAGATTTTTCAGCGTATTTTAGCAAATAAAGCCCAAAGAGAAGAACTAGCTCTGTCCGTCAAACTGCTGACAACTTTCCTTCACCGTTATTACGGCAAGCGCCCCATTCTTTTTATTGACGAATACGATGCCCCAATTCAATGTGCTTGGGAACACCATTGCTATGATGAAGTCATGTCTTTCTTTCGCCCTTTCTTTTCGAGCGCATTCAAAGACAATCCGTCACTTGACAGCGCTGTCCTGACCGGGGTCCTGCGCATCGCAAAAGAAAGCATTTTCAGCGGCCTCAACAATCTTGTCGTCTCGAGCGTTTTAAGCGGCGGATACCGGGATGCTTTCGGCTTCACCAAAGAAGAAGTCACGCTTCTTTCTCAAAAGCTCGGCTACACCGACAAGCTCTCTGAACTCGCAGAATGGTACGATGGCTACAATTTTCAAGGCATTGAAATCTACAATCCATGGTCGGTGCTCAATTACTTCGACCAAGACTGCAAGCCGCGCGCATACTGGATGAACACGTCGAGCAACAGCATCCTGCATGACCTGCTCACACATGCTGACCGCCGCCGCTACGAGGAAATCGACCGCCTCATGAAAGGCGGCAGCATCGTGACGCCGCTCACGGATGGCATCATCTATCAAAACATCGGTGCCATGCGTACAGCGCTCTGGAGTGTCATGCTCTACACCGGCTACCTCAAATGTACGGAAACGATGGATGAAGATGAGCTGCCGCAATACGTCCTCTCCATCCCGAACCATGAAATCCGCAGTGTCTATCGCACGGAAATCCTGCAAAGTCTTGATGATGGCACAGGCAATACGGAAGCCGCGCTCTATGACATGCTCCAAGCGATGATTACGGGCGACACGGCACTGTTTGAAGAAAATCTGCAAGACCTCCTACTGCGCAGCATGAGCTACCATGATACGGCAAAGACGCCCGAAGCGTTCTATCACGGCCTCATGCTCGGTTTCACGCTCTACTACGAGCATCGCTACCGCACGCAGAGCAACCGTGAAAGCGGCTACGGCCGCTTCGACCTTGCGATGTTCCCGAAAAAAGCGAATCTCCCCGGCGTCCTTCTGGAGTTCAAAGCAGCAGAAACGCCGGACGCCCTCAGATCCTCAGCTGCTGAAGCCTTCACACAGATTGCCGACAAATCGTATCTCACCGAATTCCGAGCACAAAATGTCACGGATGTCTGGTGTTATGGCATTGCATTCTGCGGGAAACAGGTCATGATCAAAAATGCATAGATGCGCATACGAAAATCGGCCCTGCCGGCGAATGAGCTGGCAGAGCCGATTTTCATATTTGAGGTGATTGCTTAATGGTCAGATGGCGTAGAAGTTGACGAGCTTGGCGTCGAAGATGCCGTCGAGGGACTTGATGGTCTCCACGACGTTCTCGGGGATGTCATCGTCGATGGTCAGAACCATGAGGTTCGTCTCCTGATCTTTCGTGCCGCCGACCTGCATGCCGCCGATGTTGATGTGGGCGTTGCCCATGATCGAGCCGATCGTGCCGATGACGCCCGGACGGTTGATGTGCGGCATGACGAGGATGCGCTTATGCGGATCGACGTCGACGCGGAAGCCGTTGATCGTGACGATGCGGGCATCATCGCCGAACAGCGTGCCTGCGGCCTCGACTTCCTTGCCGCCCGCCTGGACCGTGACGGTGATGAGGTTCTGGAAGCTGCCCGCATCCTTCTCCTTTTTCTCGGAGACCTTGATGCCGCGCTCTTTCGCGAGACCCGGCGCGTTGACGTAGTTGACTTCGCCTTCCATGACGGGGCTCAGGATGCCCTTGATGGCTGCCGTCGTCAGGAGCGTCGTATTGACGTCCGTAATCTCGCCCTCGAACTTGACTTCGACGCTCTCAATCGGGCCGTCCGCAAGGCCCGTGACCGTGCAGCCGAGACGTTCGGTCAGCGTCAGATACGGCGAGATGACCTTCATGACTTCCGGCGAAACCGGCGCCATATTGACGGCCGTCGCGACCGGCTCGCCGTGGAGCGCCGCGATGATGCCTTTCGAGACGTCGAGCGAGACGCCGATCTGCGCCTCGACGGTCGATGCGCCGAGATGCGGCGTCAGCACGATGCCCGGCACGCCGACGAGCGGATGGTCTTTCGTGACCGGCTCGCTCGTGTAGACGTCGATGGCAGCGCCTGCGACAATCCCCTGCTTCACGGCCTCGGCAAGATCCTCCTCGACGATGATGCCGCCGCGCGCGCAGTTCACGAGACGCACGCCCTTCTTCATCTTCTTCATCTGCTCCATGCCGATCATGCCCTTCGTGTCCGGCGTGAGCGGCATGTGGACGGTGATGAAGTCAGAACTCTCGATGAGCTCGTCAAACGTGACGACCTTGACGCCGAGCGCTTTCGCGCGCTCTTCATTGATATACGGGTCATAGGCGATGACGTTCATCTCGAACGCGAGCGCACGCTTTGCAACGCCCGAACCGATGCGGCCCATGCCGACGACGCCGAGCGTCTTGCCGCGGAGCTCGACACCGACGTATTTCTTGCGGTTCCATTCGCCCTTCTGCATCGTCTCGTTCGCAATCGGGATGTTGCGCGACATCGCGAGCATCATGGCCATCGTGTGCTCCGTCGCTGCAATCGTGTTGCCGCCCGGAGAGTTGATGACGATGATGCCGCGCGCCGTCGCGGCCGGGATGTCGATGTTATCAACGCCGACGCCCGCGCGGCCGATGATCTTGAGGTTCGTGGCGCGGTCGATGACTTCCTTCGTGATCTTCGAAGCGGAGCGCACCATGATCGCATCGAACTCCGGGATGATTTCGAGGAGTTCTTCCTTCGGCAGCTTGTCCTTGACGACGACCTCGAACTCTTTCTGCAGGAGCTCGATGCCCTTCGGGGAAATACCATCCGCAGCTAAAACCTTCATTGTGTCCATCTCTCCTTCTTGACATGGCAGGCAGAGCGCCGGATTCTAAAAAAAGCCCCGCCCCAAATCTTGGGGCGAAGCTTCCTGCTTCACGGTGCCACCCAGTTCTTGCAAACTGCAACTCATCTGTGCGCTATCGGGCACGCCCGTCTGGCTCTTCGCCAGCCGCTCCGGGGCGGAACGACAGGCTTTGCCGCTGGCTTTCACCGACCGCCAGCTCTCTATGGGGCGCCTTCTGCCGCTTCCTCTTCATCGCGTTCTTTGTATTCTTCATACGTAATTCTTCATACGTACGAGCTCATTATAAATCATCCTCTCAGCCTCGTCAAGTGTACGCGAGAAAAAAACATGTTTTTCTTTTCGTGCTTGCTTTTCTGATTTTTTCGCGCTAGAATATAACAAACTGACAACTGGAAACGATGACGTTTCGAAACTGTGGGGAGGTTTTTCCTTTGGAAGCAAATCGCATCTACAACTTCAACCCTGGCCCGGCGACGCTGCCGCTGCCCGTGCTCAAAGAGGCACAGGCGGAGTTCCTGAACTTCCGCGGGAGCGGCGAATCGATCCTCGAGATCAGCCACCGCGCGAAGGAATACGCAGCCATGCAGGACGAGGCAAAAGCTGACATCAAGAAGCTCATGAGCCTTGGCGATGACTATGAAGTCCTGTTCATGACGGGCGGCGCGAGCACGCAGTTCGCCCTGCTGCCGCTGAACTTCGCGAGCAAGGAACATCCGGGCGCCTACGTCCTCTCCGGCAGCTTCGCAGAAAAAGCCTATAAAGAGGCCGAGCACCTCGGCATCGGCGTCATCGCGGCCTCGAGCAAGGATGGCGGCTACAAGCACATCCCGCAGCAGGACGAGCTCAAGATTCCTGAAAATGCTGCCTATGTCCATCTCTGCTACAACAACACGATCTACGGCACGGAGTACCACTACATCCCCGACACGAAAGGCGTGCCGCTCTTCGCCGACATGTCGAGCGACATGCTCTCGCGCCCGATTGATTTCAGCAAATTCGACTTCATCTATGCCGGCGTCCAGAAGAACCTCGGCCCGGCCGGCGTGACGCTCGTCGTCGCCAAGAAGTCGTTCCTCGAGAAGAGCCCCGAGGAACTGCCGACGATGTTCAAGTATGCGACGTTCCTCAAGAAGGATTCGCTCTACAACACGCCGCCAGCCTTCAACATCTACATGGTCGGCAAAGTCGCGCACTGGATTCTCGAGCAGGGCGGCCTGCCGGAGATGGCGAAGCGCAACAAGAAGAAGGCCGACCTGCTCTATGGCGTCATCGATGCTTCGAACGGCTACTATCGCGGCCATGCAGAACCGGCAAGCCGTTCGTTCATGAACGTCACGTTCCGCCTGCCGAGCGAAGAACTCGAGAAAAAGTTCGTCGCCGAAGCGCTAGACGTTGGCCTCGGCGGCGTCAAGGGCCACCGCAGCGTCGGCGGCATGCGCGCTTCCATCTACAACGCCATGACGTACGAAGGCGTCGAGAAACTCGCAGATTTCATGCAGAAGTTCCAGAAAGCGAACGCCTGACCTATCCGGATGCTGGCTTTCCAACGAAAGTCCCTGCGTGATTTGCCGAAAATGCGATAAATCCATAACAACAAACCTTGAAAAGAGATTCATCAATGATGAATCTCTTTTCTTGTTCATTGTTGCTCTTTTCTGCTATAATGAGCATAGTATGTGCAGGAAAGGGTGAATGTATCATGCATATGCGACACACGAAACTACTGAACCTCGTCAACCGGGAGAAACGCGTCTCGGTCGCCGCGCTGGCAAGGGAGCTCGGCGTATCAGAAGTGACCATCCGCAAAGACCTCACCATCCTCGAGCAGAAGGGGCTGCTCCGGAGGGAACACGGCTATGCGGTCATGATCACGAGCGATGACATCGCAAACCAGCTGTCATTCAATTACGAGCGAAAGCACCGCATCGCCCTGCGGGCGGCCGAAACTGTCCACAACGGCGAGACCGTCCTCATTGACTCTGGCGCATGCTGCACGCTGCTCGCCGAAGAGCTCGCGACAAACCGCAGGGACGTGACCATCATCACGAACTCCGCGTTCCTCGCCACCTTCATCCACAAGCAGCCGAACGCGCATGTCCTCCTCCTCGGAGGCGAATACCAGAACGAATCGCAGGTGCTGGTCGGGCCGATGGTCAAGAAATGCGCTGCGGACTTCCGCGTCGACAAGATCTTCGTGAGTGCCGACGGCTTCACGGAGAGCGGCTTCATGTCCGACAACCTCATGCGCGCCGAGACCATCCATGCGCTCGCCGAACAGGCAACGCAGGTCATCGTGCTGACGGAATCCTCGACATTCGGGGAGACCGGCGTCGTCGTCGCCTTCCCGCTCTCGGAAGTCCAGACGCTCTACACCGATGAGAACATCGACGATCGCTTCATCCAGCTCCTCCACGAAAACGACATCCACGTCTATACGGTACCGCTGGAGGACGAAGCGTAACATCCTGACAACAAAACTGACAGATAAAAGACGGGAAGCCGCCGTGCAGTCATCTGCACAACGGCTTCCCGTCTTTCGTATCTTCATATAGCAAGGATCGAGAATCAACGCTCCGTATCGAGCAGGACGTCCGATTCGAACATGCGGTTCCACGGGAACGTCACATGGAGGCTCGCCAGCGCCGGAAGCGGCGGCAGGTTTTCCTCCGCAAAGCGCGTCATGAAGCGCGACGTGCGCGTCTCGACGGCTTCGCGCTTCGTGCCGAGGCTGCCATAGACGCCGTCACCACGGAGCCACGTGAGCTGGCGCGCGACCGTGCCTCGCACGTTCGCCTGATAGCCCCAGTCATCGAGGTAGCGCGTCAGGAGCAGGTCGTCGACAGCTGTATCCTTCATGCGCTTGGCGAGCATGCCAGAGCCGAGCACAAAGCCCGTGCTGTTCGTCGCCGTGTTCCAGCCCGCATAGGCGCGCAGCTTGAACAGCAGGCCGCGATCCTTGAGCTCCTGCATGACGGCATTGTCCGAGCCATTCGCATAAGCGATGTCGGCCACGCCGACAGGATAGCCCTTCTGGACGTATTCCTGGACAATGTCAGCGAAGTACTTCGTGCCTTCGCGCGGCGTGCCGTCATTCGCGCGGTCATTCGCCTCATACGTCTTGCCGTTCGGGTTCGTGTTGACCGTCAGCACGAGGTCGGCTTTCTCCGGTGCCGTCACGGCCATGGCGCCCGTCGCGGCAATGGCGTCCGCAATCGAGTCCTTGATGGGCTCGTCCGAGTACGATGGCACCGTGTTCGGCCCGCGTCCCCAGTTGTAGCGCACATAGACGAACGGCACTTCGCGCTCGATGTCATTGACGGCGCGCGTCAGGAGCAGCATGCCGATCTCGTCGATGCCGGCCATAGCCTGATAGCGCGTCTTTCCGAGCTCCTTGCCATAATCCGCGAGGTGGCGGCTCTCGAGGTGCGTCTGCGAATACGGCGCGTTGTCATCGCGGCCGAGCACGAAGTAATTGAAGTCGTTCTTCTTCGTGAGGTCGATGAGATGCTCGTTCGCCTTAAAATTCTTCGCGCGGCGCCCCATCCAGTCCGCGAGGCTCTTCTTCGGAATCAGCTTTTCGAGGAATTCCGATTCCTTGCGCTCGCGGCGCGTCAGGCCTTCGACTTCGGCCTTGTCGCGCAGCACTGTGTAGCGAAAGATGTCGGCACCATAATTGCGGTAATAGCCCGGTTCCTCATGGCCTGACGCCTCGCCCGTGCGCGGCGTGCGCATGATCGAGCCGAAGACATAGAGCGGCAGTTTCGGGTTCTCCTTGCGGAATGCCGTGAAACGCTCGGCACGCTCGAGGATTTCCTGCTCGCTGTACTCATGCTTGCGCGAGCCGACGAGGCTGCCGTAGAGCATCGAGTCCGACGAGATGACAGCCGCTTTCGCGTCCTTCGCGTTCTCGTCAAGCCACTGCCAGAGCTCATCCGGATGACCGAGATCCTCGCGGTTGCCGAGTATCTCATCCGGTGGCACGACGACGTCGTAACCGAGCTTCCGCACGACGTCGGCCGTCTGCTTGTCCGAAATCGGACGGTTGTCATGCGGGATGAAGATGATCTTGTCAGGGCCTTCCGGCGCCTTGTGCCGTGCGTCTGCTGTCGGCGCCATCACAAATGATGCCAGCGTCAGCAGCGCGGCGCACACGATCCACCCTTTCTTCATCAGCTGCACCTCCCTCGTTTCTTCACTCTGTTTTCTCTGCCACCATGCGGCGGAGCGCGGCCTTCACGTCATCGGGGACATGGAGCTCCGTCTCGAACAGCACGCCGCCATCCTTCGGCGTCGCGCTCTTGATCTCGACCATGTCGAGGAGCGAATGGCCCTCGAATGTCGTCTGGCCAAGCTGCGATTCCGTCAGCACCTTGTGAAAATCGACCGTCACGACGTTGCGCTTGACCGTGACCGGCATGTTTTCCGGCAGGTCGATGTGGCCGACCATGCGCTCGGCCATCGAAAGCGAGATGCGCGAGAAGACCCAGCTCATGAGGCCGTGCTGCGGAATGTTCTTGCTGCGCACATGGTATTTCAAGAGCGACTGGTCGCCATCGTGCACGAATTCCTCGATCGTGCCCGAGAGCTCGACGGGGCCGAGCTTCTTGGTATCGGCCGTGATGTCGAGGCGGCCGTTCTCGTGCGACTTGAGCACGATAGACGTCACGGGCGCATCATCGCCCTGTGCGGCGACCTGCTTCGCAATGGCTTCGTTCATCATGTCATCCGAGACGAAGAGCTTGCCATCCGCGATTTCCTGCAGCGTCGCATGATCCCAGGTACCGCGCACAACCTCGATGGCCGGGCCGTAGTCCTCGACAGCCTGCTGGATCTTTGCGATGTCGATATTTGCAAATGCCTGCTGGAGATTCGCCGGCATATCCATTCCGATGCTTCCCCCTTACGATTTTGCAGCTTCTTTCCGCTCGCGGATGGTCTGCCAGAGATCGCGCGCGCGGTCGAACGTCTTCGGTTCCATGCTGCGGAGGTTCTGGTCGCCGATGATGCGCGAGAGGTACTGCGTCGCCTTCTCGTCATCGCCGAGGCGGTAGTAGATGGCGCCGATCAGGTAGATGGCCGTATTGTCCGTCATGTTGCCCTGCGGATAGTGCTCTTTCATAATGGACTGGTCATACAGCTCGGCAGCCTTCTCCATCGCCTCGCGCTCATGCGCCTCGTCGCCTGACGCGCGATAGACCCACGCGAGATGCAGCCAGAGGCCGGCGCGATGCGCAAGCGACGCGTCGATGAGTTCCGCATAGTAGAGCGCGAGCTTGTACGATGCAATCGCCTCCGGCACGCCGCGCTCCTCCGTGAATTCGAGGCCGAGCTGGCGATCTTTGAGGAAATCCCGGATCTTCTGCTTGTGGCGCGACGCCATCGGCGCGAGGAAATGCGCCTCGTCGGCCGCGAAGCCGCAGTGCTCGCAGAACCAGATATGATAGAAATACGGATTGATGCCCTTGTAATGGACGCAGAAATCCTCGTCCGTCTTCTCTGCGATGATGCGTGACTTCAGCTTGATGACGCGCGTGCTCTCCCCGCAGATCGGGCAGGGCTTCGAAACAACGAATGTATATTCTCCCATGAAATGGCCGTCTCCCTTCTGTATGTCATTTCATGGTATCATATTTTGCTTAAAAAGAAAAGAGGACTGCAGATGCAGTCCCCCTGGCTCTTCGCTTCAGCGTTTCGAGATTTCGAGATTGTCCTTGTCAATGATGCGCGGCGTGCAGAGATATGTCGGCACGGTGACGACGCCATTGTTGTACGTCGTGACGTCATTGATCTCCGGACGCGAGCCTTCGACGACGGCCTTGATCATGCGGAGGCATTTCCGATTGAGCTCCATCGAGTTCTTTTCGATGGAAAATGCCATCTTGCCCTCCCGGATATATCCGCGTGCCTTCGGGTCGGCATCCTGTCCCGAAATCAGAGGCCATGTGCCGCCGTATCCAGCGAGGCCGTCGATGACGCCATAGGCGATGCCGTCAGAGGCCGCAACGACAACGTCGAGGTTCCGTCCCTGATAGTATTTCTGCACGATCTCCTTCATGCGCGCCTCGGCATTCTTGCCATCCCAGTTCTTGATGGCTGTCGATGCATAGTCCGACTGGCCGGACGGCACGACAAGCTGTCCTTTGTCAATATACGGCTTCAGCACGTCATAGGCGCCCTGATACATGAGCCTGGCATTGCTGTCCGTATCGCTGCCCGAGAAAAATTCCAGCGTGTACGGCCCGCCGCCCGTGCGCAGCCCTTTCTGCTGCACGATGTACTTGCCCATCGCTTCGCCGACGCCGTAGTTGTCGAACGTCACATAATAGCTCACGGCATCCGTGTCCGGCGTGAGGTTGTCGTAATCGATGACCGGAATGCCTTTTTCCTTGGCCTTCTCCAGTCCCTCGCGGAAATTCTTGATGTCGCCGCCCGCAATCACGATGCAATCCACCTTGTCCGCCACGGCCTTGTCGAGTGCGTCCGTCTGATCCTGTTCCGTCGTGAAGACCGTGATTTCCGCCTGCATGCCTTCGTTTTCGAGCTCTTCCTTCATCATCTGTCCGCCCTCCGTCCAGCGCGAGGGCTCATGCGAGAACAGCAGCGCGACTTTCTTCTGCTGGTTCGTGCTGCCGCATCCTGCAACGAAGAGAGCGCAGAAATTTCTTCATCTCTTTCTCCCTCCTTCGTCAGATGCGGAACTTCGCTGCTGCACTCCGCAGCGTCTTCGACAGTTCAGAAAGTCTCCGACTCGCTTCGGCGACTTCGTCCATGGCCGCCGCCTGTTCCTCGGACACCGCCGAGACGGATTCTGTTTCGGCTGCGACCTGCTTCCCCTCGTCATGAATCTCTTCCATGACATGCGTGATGCGTTCCGCCCGCGCGGCAGAAGCCTGGGCCCCGGCAAGGATGTCGCCGACCTGCTCTGCAAGGTCGCCGACGGCTTCCGTGATGTTCTGGAAGGCGCTTCCCGCCTCCTCGATGACGGCGCGTCCCTCCTCAACGTCCTTCGTGCCGCGTTCCATGCGCGAAACCGCGACCTGCGTCTCCGACTGGATGGAGCTGATGAGCTCCGCGATCTTCGCGGCGGCCTTCCCGGATTCCTCGGCAAGCTTGCGCACTTCATCCGCGACAACGGAGAAGCCGCGTCCCGCCTTGCCCGCGCGCGCCGCCTCAATGGCCGCGTTGAGTGCGAGGAGGTTCGTCTGCTCGGCGATGTCCGCAATCGTATCGGAAATCTGGCCGATCTCCGTCGACCGCTTCGCGAGCATGCGGATAGCAGTCGCCGAATGCTCGACGGATTCGGAAATCTCCGTCATCTGGTCGACGGCACCTGTCATGGCCTTGCGCCCGTTCTGCGCGATTTCGTCGACGCGTTCGGCCGCCTTGCTCGACGACTCCGCCTTCTGCTCGAATCCATGAAGTTCATCGGCCATCTTCACGACTTCCTGCTGCGACGTGCCGATGCTCTCGGTCGGCATTCTCCGTGAGCTGCGCCGCGAAATCGGAAACTTCGCCCGACGTCCGCTGAATCTCATCGATGAGGACGTGCAGCTTGTCGATGGTCTCCTTGTAAGCCGCGGTCAGCTCGCCGAACTCATCCTGCGTCTGCACCTCGACCGGCACGGTCAGGTTCCCATCCGCGACTTCTTGCGAAATCCCCATGAGGTACTGCACTGAACGATGGATCGTGCGCGAGAGATAGAGCGCCATCGACACGGAAAGTACGAGCACGACGATGGTCAGCACGAGGAACAGGATCTTGGCATCCTGATAACGGTCTGCTGCCGCATTCGTCTCCTGCTGGATGAAATCCTTGCTCTGATCGACGATGACGCCGAGATCCCAGTCGAGCTCCTGATATGCGGTTTCACTGGAGGCCATGGCCTGAAGCGCTTGATCGTGCTGCCCGGTCAGGACAAGTTCTTCGAGGCGCGTACGCCCCTTCTCGTACGCGCTCCATTTCTGCCGCATCTCATGAAAAGCATCCGCCTTGTCTCCCGTGAGCATCGGCTCGATGTTGTCAAACGTGATGTCCATCTGCCCTGCAAGGCCGCGCATCTCCTCCGAGGCATAGACCTGCCCCGAAAGCGACGTCGCACTCACCATGGAGTATTCTGCCTGACGGTAGATGGCCAACGCGCGGTCTGCCTGCGAGAGCGCGAGCACGTTGTTCAGATGTTCCGTTGCGATGCGCATCGCATTGCTGTTGATGGCATGAAGCGTATAGCCTGCGTAGATGCTCATACACGCAAAGATGGCGATCAGAGCACCGAACACGGCATAGAGCTTCTGCCGGATGGTCAGTCGATCCATGCGTGAATCTCCCCCTTTTGATTGAAACACATTATCTTTCATCTGTACATTTCATCATAACATAAAATATATTTTATTGTAAATAAGAAATTTTCTTTTTTCTCTCATACTGTATAAAAAAGAAGCATCTCCAGAAAGAATTTCCAGAAATGCTTCTTTTGCTTCCTATGGAATTGAATTGTTACTTCTTTACCGCATCGAGATTGTCCTTGTCGACAATGAGCGGCGTGCAGAGATACGACGGCACGGTGATGACACCATTATTATACGTCGTGACGTCGTTGATCTCGGGCTCCGTGCCATCGACGACGGCCTTGACCATGCGAATGACCTTCGCGACGAGCAGCGACGGATCCTTATACGTCGTCATGGCCTGCTCGCCGTTCTGGATGGCTTCGAGCGCCTTGTCCTCGGCATCCTGCCCCGTCGTCAGCGGCATCTTCGTGATGCCCGCGGCCTTGAGCGCTTTTCGCGTGCCATCGGCAATGCCGTCATTCGGCGCGAGGATGATGTCCGGCGCACGTCCGGCGTCCGGGCCTGCGAGCAGCTTCTTCATGCGCTCTTCGGCATTTTCCGCCTTCCAGTTCTTCGTCGTGACCTGCTCGAACGACGTCTCCTTCGACGGCACGACAATCTGCCCCTTGTCGATGTAGGGCTTCAGCACATCCATCGCCCCCTTGTAGAACAAGTGCGCGTTGTTGTCGCCATCGTCGCCCGCGAAGATTTCCATCGTGTACGGGCCGCCGCCCGCTGCGAGGTTCAGGCTCGCCGCGATGTACTCGCCCATGCCCGTGCCGACGGCCTCGTTGTCATACGTCGCATAGTACGAGACCGCGTCCGTATTCATGACGAGGCGGTCGTAGGCGATGACGGGGATGCCTTTCTCTTTGGCCTTGGCGAGCACGTCCGAGAGCTTGCCGCCATCGACGGCACCGACGACGATGCAGCCCGGATCGCCGGCAATCAACGACTCGATCTGCGAGACCTGCTCGTCGGCCGTATCGGCAAATTCAAGCGTGACCGTGAAGCCCTGCTGTTCCAGACCGTCCTTGATGGACTGCCCGTTCTTCTGCCAGCTCGGCGAAGAATTGGCGAAGGCCACGGCGACATTCTTGTTCTGCCCCTGCGAACTGCCGCATCCTGCCGCTGCAAACAAGGCGAGCGCCCCGAGTGCGAGGAAGAGGATGAGCGTGATGGTTTTCCGTTTCATATGATATGTTTCCCCTTTCCTCATATCTTGAACTTCTTCGTCGATGCCTGGAGCTCGTTCGCGACCTGCGAGAGCTTGTCGCTCGCCTGCGCGATCTCGTCCATCGAAGCCGACTGCTCTTCCGTCGCGGCGGAGACGGACTCCGTCTCCGATGCCACGGCACGGCTGCTCTTGTCGATGTTCTCCATGACCTCGACAAGCGCCATGGCCTTGTCCGACGCCGTGCGCGCTTCGTCGAGAATCTTCTGCGCGCCCTGCGTGAGCCCCTCGACCGAACCCGCAATCGTCTCGAATGCGCGTCCCGCCTCAGCAACGACCGTGCGGCCGCTTTCGACGTCCGCCGTGCCCTTCTTCATGCGCTCAACTGCCGCATCCGTATCCTTCTGGATAGCCGAAATGAGGCCGGCAATCTGCTGCGCTGCCTCGCTCGAACCTTCGGCGAGCTTGCGCACTTCATCCGCGACAACGGAGAAGCCGCGTCCCGCCTCGCCCGCGCGCGCCGCCTCGATGGCCGCGTTGAGCGCCAAGAGGTTCGTCTGCTCGGCGATGTCTGCAATCGTATCGGAAATCTGGCCGATTTCCGTCGAACGCTTCGCGAGCGTCGCAATTGTCTCAGCCGATTCCGTGACAGAAGCGGAAATCTCCGCCATCTGGCCGACGGCGCCGTTGATGGCGCTCTGGCCGTTCTTCGCGATAGCTGCAACTTCCTGCGTCGCCTTCGCCGTTTCCGACGCCGTCTGTTCGAAGTTCGTCATGCTCTCTGCCATGGACTGGATGTCGCCGAGTGAACGCGTCACGGCATCTCCCGTCTCGCTCGACGAGCCCGCGACATTCGTGATCGATGTCGCGACCTGCTGCGTCGCCTGCGCCGACTGGTTCGCGTTCTCCGTGAGCTGCGCCGCATACGACTGCACGTCCTCTGCCGTGCGCTGGATGTCCTGGATCAGGCCGTGCAGATGCTGGATCGTCTCGCCATAGGCCACGGTCAGGCTGCCGAGCTCGTCCTCGGTCATCGGTTCCGGCTGCACCGTGAGATCGCCTGCGGAGACCTGCTCCGAAACATCCTTCAAATAATTCACGGACTTCATGATGCCACTGCTCAGATACCAGCCCATGCCCGCCGCGAGTGCGAGCACGACGAGCACGCAGATAATCAGCGTCCATTTCGTCTGTTCATAGCGCGCCGAGGCATCGAGGCTCTCCTGATGGATGAAGTCCTTCGAGCTGTCGACGATGACGCTCATGCGGTTCGCGATGTCTTCATATTGATACGCCGATTTCTCGAGCGCTGCCATCGCGGCCTCTGCCTGCCCGCCCTTCGCCATGCTCGTGAGCTGCTCTGAGGACTTGCGGTAGCTCGTCCACTCGCTGCGCAGCTGCTGGAAATCGTCCTTACGATCCGGCGCGATGGCTGGTTCGAGCGCATCGAACGTGATGTCGATCTGCGACGCGAGGTTCTTCTCACGTCCCGCCGCATAGAGACGTTCCGTCAGCTTCTTTGACGTCACGACGGCGTACTCCTGCTGGCGGTACTCCGAAAGCGTACCCTTTGCCTCCATGCCCCGCATGACGCTCGCAAGATGTTCCGTCGCGATGCGCAGAGCGCCGTTGTTGATCTGATGAAGGCTGTATCCCGCATAGAGGCTCGCGGCGAAGAAAATCGCCAGCACGACGCCGAACACGAGGATCAGCTTCTTTCGGATGGTCAAGTTGTCCAAAGTGATGATTCCCCCTTAAATAATCTTTTATTTCCCTTTTTTCCCTTGCGTTTTCCTATCTTACCACAATTCTGCTCCTCTTTCAAAACTTTGATGATGTTTTTCACCAAAGAAAAACGCATTTGCAGGACATTGGCTGCAAATGCGTTTCTTCGAACAAAATACGTTGCGGGATGGCTCAAGCATTTCCCATTTTTACAAGCACATGCTTCTTGCAGAACGCGATTCCATAGTGCCAGATGTCTTGGACACCAGAAGCTTCGAGTTCTGTATCATAAGCTTTTTCCTTCATCTGCTTGCAGGCTTCTTCAGCTGTATCTGCAAGCTCTTTTTCCTGCTCGACGGATTTGAACTCAAGAACGATTCCCGGGAGTTCCGGCTTTTTCGGAAAGAACGCAAGGTCGAAGCGCCCATACCCGCTTTCCCGGTTCGAACGGATGAAATAGCGCTTGTCCAGCCATACGGAAAGTCCGAGCATCAAACCATGATAGAAGCTTTCTGGCTGCGCGGCATCATGGAAGCTGACCATGTCCCGGAGAACTATCTGCAAACATTCCTGAAAAGATTCCGCGTCTCCTTCCTGCATAGCCTCCAGCAGATCATCGAGAATCGAGCGATCCTCCGAAGAAGCCAGGAATTTCAATATCTCATCGCGGAAGACGCGTCGAATCTCCATGTTCGGAATAGAGAGATCATATTTCTCTCCATCTTCATCATCAACGGCTCCCACGCATTTGAGATAGCCTGTCGCCAGCAGGACGTCATAGAGATTGGCGCGATGTTTCTCGATGTCTGGATAGATGAACGATTCTTCAATTCGCGTGCGAATCGTCTTCCCTTCCATGAGTTTCGACAAATGGCGCGCCCGCTTCTGGTCGAGCTGTTTCAACATCGTCTGAAGAATGCTGTTGCCCGATGTCCGCACCCAATATTTCCGTGCCTTGCATCCCTCGCTGAAATAATTGTTGACCGACCATGGATTGTAGATGTCTCTGCCGTGAAAATTGTAGCCGTCATACCAGTCAGCAATTTCCCCCAGCTTATCCTCTTGTCCGAAATCCCGCGCCAGTTTCGCAACTTCTTCCCGCGTATAGCCGCACGCATCCGCAAACCCTCCAGAAATAACGGAAGAGACTTTGAGATTGTTGAGCCCACTGAAAATGCTTTCCTTCGCGATGCGAAGGACGCCCGTGAGAATGGCGAAATCAAGTGCCTCGTTTGATTTCAAAGCGGAAGAATACAAGCTCCTGTAAAAGCCGATGGCTTCTAGATAATATCCATGCGCCCATGCACATTGGAGCGGTGCATCGTACTCGTCAATCAGCAGAACCGCTTTTTTACCGTAATGCTTTTCCAGCAATCGACAAAGAAGGCGAAATGCATCCGACATGGTTTCAAGCTCTGCCTTGCCCGCATAGATGCCTTCAAACGCCATCCGATCACCAGGATCCATTGGATCATTCAGCAGATGCTTGAATCGACCGTACAAACGAGAAAGCTCCAGAGCAACTTTTTTCTGCATGCCGCCCCATGTATCCCATTCTATATTTTTCATCGTCAAGAAAATCACGGGACGTGTCCCCTGTTCTGCCATAGCAACAGGGTCGTCCATGACCTTGAGGCCTTCAAAGAGCTTCCGATGCTCGTCCGCGCCCTCGATCTCGAGGAATTGCTGCGTCATGGAAAGCAGCAGCGATTTTCCAAAACGTCGCGGGCGCGTGATGAGCGTTACATCAGCATGACCACGGAAAAATTCGCTGAGGAATGTCGTTTTATCAACAAAATAGTAGCCATTCATCCGGAGCTTTGCAAAATACTCCGTTCCAATTGGCAGCACCTTGTTCATCTTTCCACCTGCCTTCACCCGCGGCCGTACTCTTCCACCATCGCCCGGATCTTCTTCGGATCGAGCATGACGTGGTAGTCAGGCTTCAGGCACCACTTCCAGTTGAGGCCAATCGTGCCCGGCGTGTTCATGCGGGCGCGGCTGTCGAGGCCGAGGAGGTCCTGCATCGGCACGATGGCGAGGCGGGCGCGCGAGGCGTAGGCAAAGCGGATGAGCTTCGCGGCCACGTCCTGCGGGTTCTCGCGGTCGGCACCGATGAGCTGCGCGACGCCCGCGCGCGTGGCATCATTGATGTCGCTCGTGTACCAGCCGACCGTCGTGTTGTTGTCATGCGTGCCCGTATAGATGACGCTGTTCTCCGGCGCGACGAAGCCGATGCGGCCGCGGTCATTGAAGTAGAGCGTGAAATGCAGGACTTTCATGCCCGGGAAGCCGCAGTCGTCGCGGAGCTTCTCGACCTCGTCCGTGATGATGCCGAGGTCTTCGGCCACGACGGGCAGGCTGCCGAGCGCCGCTTTCACGGCGTCGAAGAACGGCTTGCCGGGGCCCGGCATCCAGCGGCCGTTGATGGCCGTCTTCGCCTTGCCGTCGATTTCCCAGTACGACTCGAAGCCGCGGAAATGGTCGATGCGCACGACATCGACGAGCTTGTAGAGCTTGCGGAAGCGCGCGATCCACCAGGCGTAGTGCTCTTCTTTCATGGCCTCCCAGTCATACTGCGGGTTGCCCCAGAGCTGGCCCGTCGCGCTGAAGTAATCGGGCGGAACGCCCGCGACGCTCTTGGCCGTGCCGTCGGGATTGAGGTCGAAGAGCTCCTGATGGCTCCAGACGTCGGCGCTGTCGCCCGCGATGAAAATCGGCATGTCGCCGAGGATGCGGATGCCCTTCTCCTTCGCGTAGTCATGGAGCCGCGTCCACTGCGCATCGAACAGGAACTGCAGGAATTTCTGGAAGCCGACATGCTCTTCGAGCCGGTCGGCGAGCTGTGCGAGCGCCTTCGGCTTGCGATGCTTGATGTCATCCGGCCACTTCGTCCATTCCTTGTGCTTGAAATCGTTCTTCGCGGCCATGAACAACGCAAAGTCGTCGAGCCAGGCTTTCTCGCGGTCGCAGAAGACGAGGTACTCCGGCAGCTGCTCGCCGCCCGCCTTGCGGAAGCGCTCATACGCTTTCTTGAGCGCCTTGTGCTTGAACGTCCAGACACGCGTGAAGTCGACGAACGAGCTGCCGCCCGGGAACAGCACCTTGACGTCGGCGGCCTGCAGCCATCCACGGTCGACGAGGTCGTCGAGATCGATGAGCATGGGATTGCCAGCGAAAGCCGAGGGAGACTGATACGGAGAGTAGCCGAAATCGACGGGCCCGAGCGGCAGGATCTGCCAGACATGCTGGCCGGCCGCCGCGAGGAAGTCGATGAATTTGTACGCTTCTTTGCCGAGGTCGCCGATGCCGTATTTCGACGGCAGCGACGTCGGATGCAGCAGCACGCCGGCCTCGCGCGCGTATTTCTGTGGCGCATGTTCCTCGCGCAGCAGCACGCCCTTGAGCGGCGGGATGTGCACGGTCACTTCGCCGCGCACGACGTCATACCGCTTTTCCGGATGGAACGCATCGACGAACGTGCCGCCCGCGAAATCGCCGACCTGCACCGTCAGTGCCTGCTCTTCCGAGCGGTGGCGGTTAAATGCCACGATGTAGGCATCGTCGTCCGCCTTTTCGCCGAAGGCGTCGCGGCCGCCGCGGATGACGCGCGCGAACGCGAGCAGATCGCCGTCACCATAGAGCGGCAGCAGCTCGCCCGTCTGCAGCACGGTATGCTCGTTGCGCTCGCGGATGTACTTGCGATAGTGCTCCTGCACGTAGGTGTCGCCATCGTCCCAGCGGTACGGGCGGCGGTTGTATGGGTCTTTGAA
>CACZFT010000025.1 GCA_902780535.1 uncultured Selenomonas sp.
TTTCATGCCCGTCTGCCAGGAAAGCCTGCTTCAAGCAACCACAGCTTCCCTGTGGATAACTAATTCCCCTCAATTTGACACTTTTTTCAGCAGCCTCCTCAGAGGGAGGGGGACCGCGAAGCGGTGGTGGGAGTCCCTTGCAGGCAATATGTATTTGTACGCCGTAACTTCCGCGGGTGCGACCTCATTCTCGCGTATGTGCCAGGATCAGCGGCTTGATCTTCGCATCCTCCGCGAGCTCCTGCGTGATATAGCCCGCGCTGACCATGGCATCGAGCACGACGAACTGCCGCTTCTTCGCCATCAGGAAGTCCTCGTAGGGCGAGTAGACAGACGGTGCGTTCGGCAGGCCCGCGAGCATGGCGGCCTCCGGCAGCGCGAGGTCCTTCGGTGCCTTGCCGAAGAAGCCATCAGACGCCGCGCCGATGCCATAGTAGCCTGACCCATAGTAAATCGTATTGAGGTAGAGCTCGAGGATTTCGTCCTTCGAGTAATTCGCCTCCATGTCGAGCGAGAGCAGCAGTTCCTCGGCCTTGCGGCCAAATGACTGCTCGTGCGAGAGGAAAAGGTTCTTGACAAGCTGCTGCGTGATCGTGCTCGCACCTTCCTCGATTTCGCCATACTGCAGGTTCACGAGCGCCGCGCGCGCGACGCCATTGACGTCAAAGCCATGGTGCTCATAAAAACGCCGGTCCTCGACGGCTACGACGGCATCCTTGAGGTTCTGCGGAATCTTGTCGATCGTCACATAGCCATCTTTGTTGACGCGGCTGTTGACAGCGCGGCGCAAGAACACGAGGCGGCTCAGCCGGTCGAGGTTGCTGACAGGCGCGTCCTGCTGCGTCGCGTAGCCGGACGGCATCTGCTGTTCGAGCTTTGGCAGAAAATCGCCAATGCCCTGCCACGTGCGCGGCAGAAAGATGTTGCCGCCGCCCGCGAGCAGGAACGTGCAGCCGAAGACGATGGCGAGAAACGCGAAAAAGCGCAGCGGGCGGAAGCCGCGCCGACGGGAAGACTTGCTCATAAAGGAACTCCTTTCGGGAAACTTCCTCCATTATACCATAGCGGCGCAAAACATTTTTCCTTCTGGATACAAAAAACACTTGCATTTTTATACGAGAAAGTCGTATAATTATAAACATCAATTCACGAGCCGTCCATGCATGATGCACAGTCTGGGCGCAGCTCGGAGGAGGTATGACGGTATGACAAAAAAGGTCAGCGTTCTTGGCGCGACCGGATATGCGGGGGCGGAGCTTCTCCGGATTCTCTACAGCCACCCGCAGGCAGAGGTCGTCCACATCACATCGGAGAGCCATACGGGCGAACCCATCGCCGCGCTCTATCCGCATCTGCGAGGTCTCTATGACCTGACGCTCGAAAGCATGAAGGACATCGAGGCCATCGGCCGTGACAGCGATTTCGTCTTCATCGGCCTGCCGCATGGCCATGCGATGGAGGTCGGCAAGGCCCTCAAGGACCTGCCGACGCGCATCATCGACCTCGGCGCGGATTTCCGGTTTGCTGACCCGGCTGTCTATGAGGCCTGGTACCACGTCGAGCATACGTACCGCGACGCCCCGCGCGTCTATGGCCTCGCCGAGCTCAACCGCGCGGCCATCAAGGACGCGAAGATCATCGGCAATGCCGGCTGCTTCACGACGGCCAGCATCCTCGCGCTCGCGCCACTCGCGGCCTCGCACCTCATCGACACGAAAAGCATCATCGTCGATGCGAAGTCCGGCGTCACAGGGGCGGGCAGGGGACCGAAGCTCGCAAATCATTTCCCCGAGCTCTACGACAACTTCCGCGCCTACAATGTCGCGCATCACCGCCATACGCCAGAAATCGAGCAGGCTATCGCCGAAATCTCCGACGAGGAAACGCTCATCAACTTCACGCCGCACCTCGTCCCGATGGGCCGCGGCATCCTCGCGACATGCTATGCAAACCTCAAAGACGGTGCAACGCCGGAGCTCGTCGATGCGGCCTATGAAAAACTGTATGGCAAGGAGTTCTTCATCCGCCTGCTCGGCCGGAATGGTTACCCGTCGACAAAGGAAGTCCGCGGCTCGAACTACTGCGACATCGCCTGGCACATCGACGAGCGCACGCACCGCGTCATCGCGCTCTCGGCCATCGACAACCTCGTCAAGGGCGCGGCAGGCCAGGCCGTGCAGAACTTCAACATCGCCTGCGGATTCGATGAAAAGACGGCTTTGGATGTCGTCCCGATGTATCCCTGAAATCTTGAAATCCACCATAGGAGGGTTCTCTATATGTTCTCAGAAAAGAATGCCAAGCTTGGCGTCACGTTCCCGAAAGGCTTTTCCGCTGCTGGCGTGAAGGCCGGTATCAAGAAGAGCGGCAACCCCGACCTCGCCGTCATCTACACGAAGACGGAGGCCGTTGTCGCCGGCACGTTCACGCAGAACCAGGTTGCGGCGGCTCCGGTCTTTGCATCGAAAAAAGTCGTCGCGACGGGCACGGCGCATGCCGTCGTCTCGAACTCCGGCTGCGCCAATGCCTGCACGGGTGCTGTCGGTGATGCCGATGCGAAGAAGACGCAGGAAGTCGCAGCGGCCGCGCTCGGCTGCAATCCCCTCGACGTCATCGTCGGCTCGACGGGCGTCATCGGCGTACCTCTGCCGATGGACAAGGTTGAAGCAGGCGTCAAGCAGGCCGTTTCCGAGCTCGACCCCGACGGCAGTGAAAAGGCCGCGAACGCCATCATCACGACGGACACGCATACGAAATCCTGCTCGACGACGATCACGGTCGGCGGCAAGGAAGTTCGCTTCGGTGCCATTGCAAAGGGCTCCGGCATGATCCGCCCGAACATGGCGACGATGCTCTGCTACATCACGACGGACCTCGCCATTGACCAGAAGCTGCTGCAGGAAGCGCTCTCGACGGTCGTCGAGACGACGTTCAACATGATTTCCATTGACGGCGACATGAGCACGAATGACATGGTCATCGTGATGGCGAATGGCGAAGCTGGCAACGCGAAAATCACAGAGAAGGGCGCGGCCTACGACAAAGTCGTCGAAGTGCTGCACGCCATTTCCGAAGGCATGGCCGAGCGTATCGCTTCCGACGGCGAGGGCGCGACGAAGTTCCTCAAAATCCACGTTCATGGCACGAAGAGCTTTGCCGATGCCAAGACGGTCGGCATGGCCGTCGCGAACAGCCCGCTCGTCAAGACGGCGTTCTTTGGCGAAGACCCGAACTGGGGCCGCGTCATCTGCGCCGTCGGCTATGCTGGCGTCCCGATGGACCCCGAAAAGACGGTCGTCTCGTTTGGCGGCATCCCGGTCTATGCGCATGGCGTCGGCGCGAATGCCGACAAGGACGCGCTCGCCAAGGCCATGGCCGAGCATGACATCGTCATTGACATCGACCTCGCAGATGGCCCGGAGGAAGCCACGGTCTTCTCGTGCGACTTCTCGTATGAGTACGTCAAGATCAACGGCGAGTACCACACCTGATCGGAGGTGCCTCTTATGTTTACCTCCGAAGACAAGGCGGCCATCCTCGTCGATGCGCTGCCATACATCCAGGAATTCTACGGCAAGACTGTCGTCATCAAGTACGGCGGCAACGCCATGGTCAGCGATGACCTCAAGGAAAAGGTCATGGAGGACATCGCACTCCTTAAATACGTCGGCGTGCGGCCCGTCATCATCCATGGCGGCGGCCCGGAAATCACGGGCTTCCTCAAAAAAGTGGGCAAAGAGACGAACTTTGTCTCTGGCCTGCGTGTGACGGATGAAGAGACGGTCGAAATCGCCGAAATGGTGCTCGATGGCAAGGTCAACTCCGAAATCGTGAACCTGCTCAATCATCGCGGCGTCAAGGCCGTCGGCATCTCGGGCAAGGATGCGGGCCTGATTCGCGCGAAGAAGAAGCTTGCGACGGTCTATGACGGCGACGACAAGAAAAAGGTCGATATCGGCTATGTTGGGCAGGTCGAGGACGTCGATACGGGCATCCTCGATGATCTGCTCGAAGGCGGCTATATCCCTGTCATCGCGCCGATTGGCGTTGACGAAGATGGCATGAGCTACAACATCAATGCCGACTACGTCGCGGCCGAAATCGCAGGCGCCCTGCATGCTGAAAAGCTGCTCCTGCTGACGGACATCGAAGGCGTCTACAAGGACTACCACGACAAGACGACGTTCCTTTCGTCGCTGACGCAGTCCGAAGCGCGTGAGTACATCAAGACGGGCGTCATCTCCGGCGGCATGATCCCAAAGATCGAAGCCTGCCTCCGTGCCCTTGACGCCGGCGCCGGCAAGTCGCATATCATCGACGGCCGCCTGCCGCACGCCATTCTCTTGGAGCTTTTGACGTCGAAAGGCATTGGAACGCAGGTAGAAAGGTGATTTCATGACAGAAGCAGATCAACAGATTTTCGACGAAGACAAGGGCGCATACCTGCCGGTCTTCTCGCGTTATAAAATCGTCCTCGACCATGGCGAGGGGGCGTATGCCTATGACATCGACGGCAACAAGTACCTCGATTTCCTCGGCGGCATCGCCGTCAATGTGCTCGGCCATGGCTATGCGCCGCTCGTCAAGGCCATTTCCGAGCAGGCGGGCAAGATGATTCATTGCTCCCGATGCGGCCGCGAAGCTCGTGAAGCTTTCGGGCCTCGGCAAGGCGTTCTTCGGAAACTCGGGCGCCGAGGCAAATGAAGGCGCTATCAAGGTCGCGCGCAAGTACGCCCATCAGACGGACCCAGAGAAGTCCATGATCCTCACGGCATGGAATAGCTTCCATGGCCGCACAATCGCGACGCTGACGGCGACGGGGCAGACGCATTACCATGAGGGCTTCGGCCCGCTGCCGGATGGCTTTGACTACGTCCATTACAACGACCTCGCCGAGCTCGAAAGCAAGATGAATGACAAGACGTGCGCCGTCATGCTCGAGACGATCCAGGGCGAAGGCGGCGTCTACACGCCGGCGCCCGGCTACCTCGAAGGCGTGCGCAAGCTCTGCGACAAGTATCATGCGCTCTTGATTTTCGATGAAATCCAGGCGGGCATCGGCCGCAGCGGCAAGTTCTTCGCCTACGAGAAATACGGCGTCAAGCCTGATATCGTGACGCTCGCGAAAGGCCTCGCCGGCGGCGTGCCGATTGGCGCGTTCATCACGACGAATGAAGCGGCGGCCGCCATGAAGCCCGGCGACCACGGCACGACGTTCGGCGGCAATCCGCTCGCCTGTGCGGCGGCCAATGTCGTCCTCGACACTGTGCCAAAGGCGGATTTCCTCGCGCATGTTGAAAGCGTCGGCAGCTACTTCAAGGCCAAGCTGCTGAAGCTGCAGGAGAAGTATCCGAGCCTCATCAAAGAAGTCCGCGGCACGGGCCTGATCCTCGGCGCCGAGCTCACGATCCCGGGCCGCGACATCGTTAATGACGTACTGGCCAAGGGCGCCATCATCAACTGCACGGCTGGCAATGTCCTGCGCTTCATTCCGCCGCTCATCATCACGGAGGAGCAGGTAGACGAGGTCGTCAGCATGATCGACGATGTACTTCCAAAGTATTGCTGAAATAAATGTCTAGCCAATACGGACAAACTGTGGTATTATAGTTGTCAGTTTGATAAAGATTGGCAAGGGAGGGGTTCTATGCTCAAAGGCAAAGACCTGTTATCCATCCACGACCTGTCGCTCGACGAGTTCCACGAGATCCTCGCGCTCGCCAAGGAGCTCAAGGCCATGCAGAAGGCGGGCGTGCAGCACCACATCCTCGAGGGCAAGACGCTCGGCATGATTTTCGAGAAGTCCTCGACGCGCACGCGTGTTTCTTTTGAAACGGGCATGTACCAGCTCGGCGGGCAGGCGCTGTTCCTCTCGAACCGCGATCTGCAGCTCGGCCGCGGCGAGCCGATCAAGGATACGGCGCGCGTGCTGTCGCGCTACCTCGACGGCATCATGATCCGCACGTTCGGCCATGACCGCGTGGAGGAGCTTGCGAAATGGGCGAGCGTCCCGGTCATCAATGCGCTGACAGACCTGCTGCATCCGTGCCAGGTCCTGACGGATCTGCTGACAATCCAGGAGCATAAGGGCAGCCACCTCAGCGACCTCAAAATGGTCTATGTCGGCGACGGCAACAACATGACGAACAGCTACCTTTATGGCGCGGCCAAGGCAGGCATGACGTTCGTCGCCGCGACGCCGGAGGACTACTGCCCTGATCCGACCGTCGTCAAGAATGCGATGGAAGACGCGAAGGAGACGGGAGCGAAGCTCTCGCTCATGACGGACCCGCACGAGGCCGTCAAGGACGCAGACATCGTCGTGACGGACACTTGGGCCAGCATGGGGCAGGAGGCCGAGCATGAGGCGCGCAAGAAGATTTTCGCGCCATATCAGGTCAACAAGGAACTGCTGAAAGACGCTGACAAGCGCGTCATCGTCATGCACTGCCTGCCGGCCTACCGCGGCGAGGAGATCACGGAAGATGTGTTCGAGGCCAACGCCGACGTCATCTTCGACGAAGCCGAAAACCGGCTGCATACGCAGAAAGCCATCATGGCGCTCACGATGGGCGATTGATTTAGAGAAGAGAGGTTATTCACTATGGCAGACAAAGTCAAAAAAGTCGTTCTCGCATATTCCGGCGGTCTTGATACCTCCGTCATCATCCCGTGGCTCAAAGAGCATTACAACGGCTGCAAAGTCATCGCCTGCTGCGCCGATGTCGGCCAGGGCGACGAGCTCTCCGTCGTGCATGACAAGGCTCTGAAGTCCGGCGCTTCGAAGGTCTATATCGAAGACGTCAAAGAGGAATTCCTCAAAGAGTACGTCTGGCCGACGCTGAAGGCCGGAGCCGTCTACGAGGACAAGTACCTGCTCGGCACGTCGTTTGCACGTCCGCTCATCGCGAAGAAGCTCGTCGAAGTGGCGAAAAAAGAGGGCGCGGATGCCATCGCTCATGGTGCGACGGGCAAGGGCAACGACCAGGTCCGCTTCGAGCTGACGGTCAAGGCGCTCGCGCCGCACATCAAGCTGATTGCGCCATGGCGCGAATGGGACCTCGATTCCCGTTCGGCTGAAATCGAATACGCGAAGAAGCATGGCATCCCCATCGCGACGGAAAACAAGACGTATTCGATGGACCGCAACATCTGGCACCTCTCGCATGAAGGCTCCGACCTCGAAGACCCGTCGAACGAGCCGCATGATTCGATGTTCCTGATTTCGAAAGCTCCGCAGGAAGCACCGGACAAGCCGGAGTACGTTACGATTGACTTTGAAAAGGGCGAGCCGGTCGCCGTCAATGGCAAGAAGCTCGATCCCGTCGCTCTGCTGACGGAACTCAACGAGATCGGCGCGCGCAATGGCGTCGGCATCGTCGACATCTGCGAGAACCGCCTCGTCGGCATGAAGTCGCGCGGCGTCTATGAGAACCCGGGCGGTTCCATCCTTTACTATGCACATCGCGAGCTCGAATATCTCTGCCTCGACCGCATGACGTATCACTTCAAGCAGCATGTCGGCGTTCGCTTTGGCGAGCTCGTTTATGATGGCATGTGGTTCTGCCAGCTCCGCGAGGCGCTGTCGGCATTCGTGGACAGCACGCAGCAGACGGTCACGGGCCAGGTCAAGCTCAAGCTCTACAAGGGCAGCATTATCTCGGCTGGCTCGACGAGCCCGTATTCTCTCTACAGCAAGGAATTCGTCACGTTCGAGCATGACGATGTCTACAACCAGGCCGATGCGACGGGCTTCATCAACCTGTTCGGCCTGCCGCTGCAGGTGCGTGCCCTCATGCAGGAGAAAGCAGACAAATGAGCGAAGCCATGTGGGGCGGCCGGTTTTCAAAGACCACGGACGAGATGATCAATGAATTCCAGGCCTCCATCAACTTTGACAAGCGGATGTACCACGAGGACATCCACGGCTCGATTGCCCATGCGAAGATGCTCGAAAAAGTCGGCATCCTCACCGAAGAAGACCGCGACGCCATCGTCAACGGCCTCCTCGCCATTGAAAAGAAAATCGACGCAGGCGACTTTGATTTTTCCGTGGACCTCGAAGACATCCACATGAACATCGAGAAGCGCCTGACGGAAGCGATTGGCGACGCCGGCGGCCGCCTGCATACGGCGCGCAGCCGCAACGACCAGGTCGCGCTCGACACGCACATGTACATCCGCAAGGAAGTCACGGCCGTGCAGAAGGAGATCCAGAACCTCCAGCAGGCACTCGTCGAGGCGGCGGAGAAATATGGCGATGTCATCATGCCGGGCTACACGCATCTCCAGCGTGCGCAGCCGATCCTGTTCTCGCATCACCTCATGGCGTATTTCGCGATGCTCGCGCGCGACTTCGAGCGCTTCGAGGGCGTCTACCGCCGCGCGGATATCATGCCTTTGGGCGCTGGCGCGCTTGCGGGCACGACGTTCCCAATCGACCGCGAATACGTCGCCGCGCAGCTGAACTTCGAGCGCATCTATGGCAACAGCCTCGATGCCGTCAGCGACCGCGACTACATCATGGAGTTCCTCGCGGCGGCGTCGATCCTCATGGTGCACCTCTCGCGCCTCTCCGAGGAGACGATCCTCTGGTGCACGCGCGAGTTCCACTTCGTCGAGCTCGATGACGCGCACTGCACGGGTTCGTCGATGATGCCGCAGAAGAAGAACCCCGATGTCTCCGAGCTCGTGCGCGGCAAGACCGGCCGCGTCGTCGGCCACCTCATGGCCATGCTCATGGTCGTCAAAGGCCTGCCGCTCGCGTACAACAAAGACCTGCAGGAAGACAAGGAAGGCATCTTCGATGCGATCGACACCGTGAAATTCAGCCTGTCCGTCTACGCGCAGCTCATCCGCGGCATGAAGGTCCGGGGGGACGTCATGAAGCGCGCCGTCACGGAAGACTTCTCGAATGCGACGGATCTCGCGGACTACCTCGTCAAGAAGGGCATGCCGTTCCGCAAGGCGCATGCCATCTCCGGGCAGGCCGTGCACCAGTGCATCGAGGCCGGCAAATACCTCGAAGACATGACGATGGACGAGTTCCGCGCGATGTCGCCGCTCTTTGACGACGACATCAAAGACGCCATCCGTCCCGAGACGTGCGTCAAAAACCGTAACTCGCTCGGCGGCACGTCGTACGCGCAGGTCGAGCGCCAGATCGCGGCGGCCAAGCAGCTGCTCGCGAGCGAGAAAGCCGTCGCGGACAAGGCGGAAAAGAAACAGATCTGACGAAACGTCAAAAGAACTTGCTTGAGACTCCAATCTATGCTAGGGTAGAGTATATACACTACGCATGGAATGGAGTCTTATTTTTTATGATGAAAGCGGGATTCTTCGATATTGACGGCACGCTCATCAATATCATGCGACAGCAGACGCACTTGACGGCGCCGACGCGCGCGGCCATCCGCAAGCTGCACGCGGCAGGCTGCAAGACGTTCATCGCGTCAGGACGGCCGAAGGCGTATCTCGATCCGGAGCTCCTCGATTCAAGCCTCTTTGACGGCTATGTCCTGATGAATGGCGCGCTCGTGATTTATGAAGGCAAGGTCCTTTATCATCAGCCGCTGCCAAAGGCCGATGTCAAAGCCATCACGGCACTCTGCGAGCAGCGCGGCGTCGAGTACATTTTAGAAGGCGCGGAGCATACGTACCTGCGCCGCGATTTCCGGAACTTCGAGGCATTCTACCAGAGCATCGACGTCGATACGGACTTCTTCGTGCGCGACTATGACATCGACGCACTCGAGATTGGAAAGATGGAGTTTTATTCCACAGAGCCGCTGGGCGGCGGGCTCTTTGCCGAGCTTCTCGCGTGGCCGGGGCTCACGGGCGTCATGGATCCATACCACAAGAAGAACCTCGAGCTCTACGCCAAAGACATCACGAAAGGCTCCGGCATCCTCCATGCGCTCGAAGCGCTGAAGATTCCCGTGGCCGAGAGCTTTGCCTTTGGCGACGGCATCAACGATATCGAGATGATGCAGACCGTCGGCCTTTCCATTGCGATGGGCAACGCACAGCCGCAGGTGAAGGAAATTGCCAGGGAGACCGTGCCGAGCGTCGATGACGACGGTGTGGCCTGGGGCATCGAACATCTGATTTTGAAAGGAGAAGCGTGATTTCATGGCGAATAAATACAGTAAGGTCCTGCTCGTCCTGCTGGCCATTTTTGCTTTCCTGGCCGCAGGCTGCGGAGCGCCGAAAAATGCGGATAGCTCGGGGAGTGCCGCAAAAAGTGCGAGCAGTTCGCAGGCCGCGAATGGCGGTCTGACGATCCAGATGCTCAATGTCGGGCAGGGCGACTCGATCCTCGTCAAGACGGCCGAGCAGACCGTCCTCATTGATACGAGCGATGTCGATGAGCGCGACAAGCTCCGCAAGGAGCTCCAGAAGGCCGGCGTCAAGAAAATCGACAAGGTCATTCTGACGCATCCGCATGCCGACCATATCGGCGGCATGGCCGTCCTGTTTGATGATAATTACGAAATCGGCGCCATTTACGATAACGGCATGCCTTCGACGTCGCGGCTCTATCTCGACTATGTGAAGAAGGCCAAGGAGAAGAAGATTGAGCACAAGGGCCTCAAAGAAGGCGACGTCCTCGATTTCGGCGGTGGTGTCAAATTCGAAGTCCTGAGTCCGACGGCCTCCCTTGTCAAGAAGGGCCAGGACAAAGGCTACAAGCATGACCCGAACAATGAGTCCGTCGTCGGCCGCCTCGTGTTCGGCCAGTTCACAATGCTGTTCACGGGCGATGCAGAAAAAGAGACGGAGGCAAGCATCCTCCAGACGCACAAGGATGACGTCAAGAGCATCGTGCTCAAGGCACCGCATCATGGCAGCCACACGTCATCGTCCGACGCGTACCTCAAGGCTGTGCAGCCAAAAGTCTGCCTGATTTCGTGCGGCCAGGGCAACGACTATGGCCACCCGCACAAAGAGACGCTTGACAAGTACAAGAGACTCGCTGCCAAGATTCTCGAAACCGACAAGAATGGCACGATCACGATCACGACGGATGGCAAGACGTATGATGTGAAGGGGGAGAAATGATGATTTCCGCATATCTCGACCGCTTTGAAGAGGACAAGGCCGTGCTGCTGCTCGGCGATGACATGAAGAAATGCAACTTCCCGCGCTCGTACCTGCCCGATGGCCTCAAGGAAGGCGACTATGTAAAAATCGACATCGAGTACGACAAGGAGACGACGGAAGCAGCAGAAGCTGAAGCGCAGGCGCTGCTTCATGATGATAACTGATGGAGGCTGCCTATTTCATGCAGAATTTCTGGAAAAAACTGCTTTTGTGCCTGCCCGTGCTGGCGCTCGCGTTTGGCGTTCTTGCGCCGCAGGGCGCAGAGGCGCGGCAGGCCGAGCTCAATTATTTCACGTCGGAAAAGACGGAGGTCGATGGCCAGGCAGGCTGGCGCATCGAGATCGGCGTCAATCGCGACGATGTGAAATATGAAGTCAAGGAAAAGAGCGTGCTCAAGAAGGAGGTCGTGCTCGACCTCGAAAACACGGCACGTGGCAAGCTCGCAAGCCATATCAAGCAGACGGGACCGCTCGTCTCGGCTGTGCAGATTGACGAACTGCAGGGCGAAGAGAACCACCATACGCAGGTGCGCGTGGCGCTCCGCCCCGAAGCGGGTGATGTCGCGTACCGCGTGACGCCGCTGCCGGCCGACCGCCATGCGCGAAAGCCGTTCCGCCTCGCGCTCGACATCTATCCAAAACCGACGGCACCGCCCGTGGGCTCCGTTGAAGATGTCTCGGGCCACACGATTGTGCTCGATGCGGGCCATGGCGGCAGCGATACGGGCGCCGTCGGGCCTTCGGGCGTGACGGAAGCGTCCGTGACGCTGGCCGTGACGCAGGACCTGCGCGACATCCTGCAGAACTCTGGCGCGCGCGTCGTCATGACGCGCGACAAGGACGTCGATGTCTATGGGCCGAATGCAAGCGCCCATGATGAGCTGCAGGCGCGCGTCGATGTCGGGGCGCGCGTTCCGTCGGCCGAGGTGTTCCTGAGCATCCACTGCAATGCGTTTTCGAACCCGGGCGCGCATGGCATGGAGACGTATTACTATCCGGGATCGAGCGCCGGCGCGCGCTTTGCGACAATCCTCAATGAAGAGCTTGAAAAAGCTGGCGGCCGCACGAACCGCGGCGTCAAGTCGGCGAATTTCTATGTCATCCATCACTCGCCCATGCCGGCCTCGCTCGTCGAACTCGCGTTCATCACGAACCCGACGGAGGAAAACCTGCTCTCAGACGAGGACTACCAGAAAAACCTCGCCATGGCCCTCGCCGTAGGCATCGCGCGGTTCTTCCGCGAACGCTGAAATATGGAGATGAAATCAATGAACGCATGGAATATCAAGCAGCTGCCAATGGTGCTTTTGCTCGTGTTGTCCCTCGTCTTCGCGGCGGGCTGCGGGCAGCAGGCAGCGGCTCCTTCTTCGTCCTCTGACAGCGCTTCTTCGACGTCTTCTTCGTCGTCCTTGAGCGCGTCCTCTTCGTCCTCATCGTCTTCTTCGAGCGCGTCGAAATCTTCGCAGCCTGAATCTCTGACGATCAAGGTCTATTTCCCGAATGCGGACGGCACGAAGCTCATCGCGAACTCGCGCAAGGTCAAGACGGACAGCAAGAACGACAAGTATGCGGCGGCCATGGAATCGCTGCTCGCGGGCACGACAGAGAAGGGGCAGACGAACATCTTCCCAAAGAAGGCGCAGCTCCAGTCCGTCAAAGTTGAAAACGGCGTGGCAAGCGTGAGCTTCAGCAAGGAGCTCCAGAAGGACTTCGTCGGCGGCTCGACAGGCGAGGAAATGCTCGTCGGCTCCATCGTCAACACGCTGACGGAATTCCCCGAAGTCAAGAAAGTCCGCATTTTGATTGATGGCAAGTCCGTTGAATCTTTGAGCGGCCATATGGATCTCACGGAACCGCTCACGCGCATGAAGAACCTGCTCTGAGCGCATTTTCCGCGCAGAGTGGCGCTTTTTCTTGTGTTTCCTTGCCATTTGTGATATGATGTGCTTTGTATGGGTATTTTCCCCATATCTAGTATGAAGAAATCTACAGGAGGTCTTTTCAGACAATGAAAGTTTCAGCAGAAAAAATAGAGAACCAGCAGGTCGTCCTGACCATCGAAGTCGTCGCAGCTGAGCTCGACAAGGCCGAGGAACGAGCCTGCAAGCGCCTGGCAAACCAGGTCAGCATCCCGGGCTTCCGCAAGGGCAAGGCACCGCGCGCCATCGTCGAGCGCCACGTCGGCAAGGATTCCGTCCTTCAGGAAGCTTTCGACCTCCTCGCACCGAAGGCTCTTTCCGACGCTATGGAAGAGCAGAAAATCGAAAACATCGTCGCTCGTCCGGAAATCGACATCCAGACGCTCGAAGATGGCAAAGATGTCGTCTTCAAGGCCACGGTTGTGCCGCGTCCGGAAGTCAAGCTCGGCGACTACAAGGGCCTCAAGATTGAAAAAGATGCCGTCAATGTGACGGATGAAGACGTCCAGAAGCAGCTCGAGCACATGGCAGACCATCAGGCAAAGATGGTCGAGGCTCCGGAAGGCGCAGCTGTTGAGAACGGCGACTTCACGACGCTCGATTTCAAGGGCTTCGTCGATGGCGAGGCTTTCGAGGGCGGCGAGGGCAAGGACTATCCGCTGCAGATCGGCTCGAACAGCTTCATCCCGGGCTTCGAGGATCAGCTCGTCGGCGCAAAAGTCGGCGAGGAGAAGGAAGTCAACGTGACGTTCCCGGAAGAGTACCATGCAAAAGACCTCGCTGGCAAACCGGCCGTCTTCAAGTGCACGATCCGCAGCATCAAGCATAAAGAGCTGCCGGAGATCGATGACGAGTTCGCCAAGGCTTCGAGCAAGTTCCAGACGCTCGACGAGCTCAAGGCTGACCTGCGCAAGAACCTCGAGAAGAACGAGGAGCGCAAGGCCGATGACGCACAGAAGGAAAAGGCGCTCGAGACGGCGACGAACAACACGACGGTCGATGTGCCGCCCATCATGATCGACAACGAAGTCACGCGCATGATTCGCGAGATGGAGATGCGCCTCGCACAGCAGGGCATGAAGCTCGAGCAGTACCTGCAGTTCGCTGGCACGGACATCGCGAAGCTCCGCGAGACGTACCGTGAGACGGCTGAGAAGAACGTCCGCACGGGCCTCATGCTCGAAGAAGTCGCCAAAGCAGAAAACATCAAAGTCGAAGGCAAGGACCTCGACCAGGAAGTCAGCCTGATGGCAGCCGCCTATGGCGCTACGCCGAAACAGGTCAAGAAAATCATCATGGAACAGGGAAGACTCAACGATCTCGCTGCGACCGTCCTGCGCAACAAGACGATGCAGTTCATCTTCGACAATCTCGCTGAGTGATTCCCTCAGGGGGGACATTTATGAGTTATGTACCAATGGTCGTCGAGACGTCGAACCGCGGCGAACGCGCGTACGACATCTATTCGCGCCTGCTCAAAGACCGCATCATCTTCCTCGGCGGCCCGATTGACGACGGCGTCGCGAATACGGTCGTGGCGCAGCTGCTCTTCCTCGAATCGGAAGACCCCGACAAAGATATCTATCTTTACATCAACAGTCCCGGCGGCGTCGTGACGGCAGGCCTTGCCATTTACGACACGATGCAGTACATCAAGCCGGATGTCTCGACCATCTGCATCGGCCAGGCAGCGAGCATGGGCTCGGTGCTCTTGACGGCCGGCGCGAAGGGCAAACGCTTTGCGCTGCCGATGTCGCGCATCATGATTCATCAGCCGCTCGGCGGCGCGCAGGGCCAGTCGACGGACATCCAGATCCAGGCGAAAGAGATTTTGCGCATCCGCGAAGTCATTAATGAAATCCTCGCGGACACGACGGGCCAGAAGATCGAGAAAATCGTCGAGGACACGGAGCGCGACAACTTCATGACGGCCGAAGAGGCGAAAGCCTATGGCCTGATTGATGAAGTCATCACGCGCAAGAAGGATAAGGCAGACAAGCCAGAGAAGACCGAAAAGACGGCAAAAACCACGAAGGCTTCGAATTCGAAAGCGAAGGCCGAGGACTGAGAGGTGACGTCCTATGTTGAAGTTCGGCGAAGAAAAAGGACAGCTCAAATGCTCGTTCTGTGGCAAGACGCAGGACCAGGTGCGCAAGCTCGTGGCCGGTCCAGGTGTCTATATCTGCGATGAATGCATCGAACTTTGCAATGAGATCATCGAAGAGGAGTTCAGCGAGGATGTCGAGGTGGAACTCAAAGACGTTCCAAAGCCGAAGGACATCCGCGCCATCCTCGACCAGTACGTCATCGGTCAGGATGAAGCGAAGAAGACGCTGGCCGTCGCGGTCTATAACCATTACAAGCGTATCAATTCTGCGCAGCCGAACAAGAATGACGATGTCGAGCTCCAGAAGTCGAACATCCTCATGATCGGCCCGACGGGCAGCGGCAAGACGCTCTTAGCGCAGTCGCTCGCGCGCATCCTCAACGTGCCGTTCGCCATCGCGGACGCGACGTCGCTGACGGAGGCCGGCTATGTCGGCGAAGATGTTGAAAACATCCTGCTGAAGCTCATCCAGGCTGCCGACTACGACGTCGACAAGGCGGAGCGCGGCATCATCTACATCGACGAGATCGACAAGATTTCTCGCAAGTCGGAGAATCCGTCCATCACGCGCGATGTCTCGGGCGAGGGCGTCCAGCAGGCGCTCCTCAAGATTCTCGAGGGCACGCGCGCTTCCGTGCCGCCGCAGGGCGGCCGCAAGCACCCGCATCAGGAGCTCATCTCCATCGATACGACGAACATCCTGTTCATCTGCGGCGGTGCGTTCGATGGCATTGAAAAAGTCATCGAGTCGCGCCTCGGCGAGAAGCAGCTCGGTTTCGGTGCGAACATCTCGTCGCACAAGGAGCGCAACATCGGCGAAGTCCTGCGCCATGTGCTGCCGGAAGACTTGCTCAAGAATGGCCTGATTCCGGAGTTCATCGGCCGCCTGCCCGTCGTCGTGACGCTTGACGCGCTCGGCGAGGACGCGCTCGTCGACATCCTGACGAAGCCGCGCAACGCGCTCGTCAAGCAGTATGCGAAACTGCTCGAGATGGATGGCGTCAAGCTCACATTTGATGACGACGCCCTGCGTCTCATCGCGCAGGAAGCGCTCAAGCGCAAGACAGGTGCGCGCGGCCTCCGCTCCATTATCGAGGGCATCATGCGCGACGTCATGTATGACGTGCCTTCCGTCGAAGGCGCATCGGCCTGCCGCGTGACGAAAGACGTCGTCGAGAAACACAAGACGCCGGTCGTCACGATCGACAAGAAGCCGAAGGCAAAGCAGGAAGCCTCGGCATAACATCACAAGAACGATGAAAAGGCGCTGCCAGAGTGCAGCGCCTTTTTTTGAAATAAGAAATGGGAAAATAGGAAAATGGGAAAGGGGAGAAACGCCATGACAAGCCAGATCCGCACGATGCCGCTGATTCCCATGCGCGGCATGCTGGTCTTCCCTTATATGATGATCCACCTCGACATCGGCCGCCCGGCCTCGATTGCCGCGCTTGAACAGGCCATGATGACCGACCACGAAGTCCTCCTCGTGACGCAGCGCGATGCTGAAATCGAGAACCCGGAAGAACGAGACCTTTTTGACGTCGGCACGGTCGCCGAAATCCAGCGGCTCGTGAAGCTGCCGGACGGCTCCGTCCGCATCCTCGCCGAAGGCCAGACGCGCGGCAAGATCCGCGTCTATCGTAAGCTCGACGGCTATGTCGAAGCCGAAGTCGAGACGTATGACGACGAAGAGCTCGGCGCGCATACCGTCGAAAATGACGCGCTGATCCGCAGCGTCATCGACCAGTTCGAATCATGGGTCAAGCAGAGCGGCAAAGTGCCTGCCGAAGCGCTCGTCTCCGTCGCGTTCATCGACGATGCGGGCCGCATGGCCGACCTCATTGCAAGCCATCTGAACCTGCGCCTCGAGACACGGCAGGAGCTTCTTTCGTGCATCGACGTCCGCGAACGCCTTGAAAAGCTTTCGTCCGTGCTGGCCCGCGAGCTCGAAATCCTCGAAATCGAAAAGAAGATTGACGCGCGCGTCCACGAGCGCATGACGAAGACGCAGAAGGAATATTATCTGCGTGAAAAAATCAAATCGATCCGCGAAGAGCTCGGCGAAGATAGCCAGCGCTCGGCCGAAGTCGCCGAGTACCGCAAGCGCCTCGAAGAAGGGCAGTACCCCGAAACCGTCCAGAAAACCGTGGAGCGCGAGCTCCAGCGCATGGAATCCATGAGCGAGCGCTCGCCCGAAAACGATGTCATCCGTACGTATGTCGACTGGCTGCTCGACCTGCCGTGGCAGAAAGAGACCGCGGAACAGCTCGACATCCGCGCGGCTCGCGACGTGCTCGAGCGCGACCACTATGGCCTCAAGGACGTCAAAGAACGCATCCTCGACTACCTCGCCGTGCGCCAGCTCATGCCCGAAAAGGCCGCGCCGATTCTCTGCCTCGTCGGGCCGCCGGGCGTTGGCAAGACATCGCTTGGCAGCTCGATTGCGCGCGCGATGGGGCGCGCGTTCGTCCATGCCTCGCTCGGCGGCGTGCGCGACGAAGCCGAGATTCGCGGGCACCGCCGCACGTACATCGGCGCAATGCCGGGCCGCATCATCGAGGGCATCCGCTCCGTCAAGGCAAAGAACCCCGTCTTCCTGCTCGACGAAATCGACAAGATGGCCGAATCGTATCAGGGCGACCCGGCCGCAGCACTTTTGGAAGTCCTCGACCCCGCGCAGAACAAGGAATTTGTCGATCACTACCTCGATGTGCCATTCGATCTTTCCCATGTGCTCTGGATCGTCACGGCCAACAACCTCGGCAATATCCCGCGTCCGTTGCGCGACCGCATGGAAATCCTCACGCTTTCGAGCTATACGGAATATGAAAAACTCGTGATTGCGCGGCGCTACCTCGTGCCGCGACAGCGCACGGAAAACGGCCTCAAGGCCAAAGACATCCGCCTCGGCACGGGCGTGCTCGAAGAGACGATTGCAAGCTATACGCGCGAATCAGGCGTCAGAGAGCTCGAACGATTGATCGGCCGCATCTGCCGCAAAGCCGCCCGACGCATCGTCGAAGGCGAGGAAACGCCAATCCGCATCACGAAGAAGCAGCTCGCGGACTACCTCGGCAAGCCGAAATACCTCGAAACAAAGGCCGAGAAGCAGCCGCAGGTCGGCGTCGTGACGGGCATGGCCTGGACGGAAGTCGGCGGCGACATCCTGCCGACGGAAGTCACCGTGCTCAAAGGCAAGGGCAAGCTGATCCTGACGGGCCAGCTCGGCGACGTCATGCAGGAATCGGCGCAAGCCGGCCTTACGTACGTCCGCAGCCGTGCCGACGTGCTGCACCTGCCCGAGGACTTCTACGAAAACGACGACATCCACATCCATCTGCCCGAAGGCGCGATCCCGAAAGACGGCCCCTCGGCCGGCATCACAATGGCGACGGGCATCGTTTCGGCGCTGCTCGGACGCAAGGTCCGCAGCGACGTCGCGATGACGGGCGAAATCACGCTGCGCGGCAACGTTCTGCCGATCGGCGGCCTCAAGGAAAAGATGCTCGCGGCCTATCGCGAAGGCATTCATACCATCATCCTGCCGAAAGAAAACGAGCGCGACCTCGAAGACCTGCCCGAAGACATCCGGGGGAAAATGGAATTCCACCTCGTGGAGAACATGGACGAAGTTTTGAAGATTGCGCTGCTGCCATAAAAAGGAGGGAATCTATGCCAAACGAAACCATCATCACGCAGGCCCGCTACCTGGCATCGGCCGTCCGCAAAGACCAGTACCCGTCAGAGAAGAAGCCCGAATTCGTCTTCATCGGCCGCTCGAATGTCGGCAAGTCGTCGCTCATCAATTCCCTGACGCGCGTCAAGAACCTCGCGCGCGTCTCATCGCAGCCCGGCAAGACGCAGACCATCAATTTCTACGAGCTCGGCGCGAAACTGCCGGGCGAGGAAGAGCGGCGGAGCTTCTACCTCGTCGACCTGCCGGGCTATGGCTATGCGAAGACGGGCAAGGAGAAGCGGAAGCTTTGGTCAGCATTCATCGAAGAATACCTCAGGACGTCGGAGCAGCTGCAGTTTGTCTGCCAGCTCATCGACATCCGCCATGCGCCGATGGCGTCGGATGTCGAGATGTTCCAGTGGCTCGTCCGCGCGGGCATTCCCGTGCTCGTCATCGCG
>CACZFT010000026.1 GCA_902780535.1 uncultured Selenomonas sp.
GCGCTGCGCGACGGCTTCATCATGACGACGCCGTTCACAATCTGTGGCTCCGTCTTCCTGCTGCTCGCGAATCTGCCGATTCCGGGCTACGCCGACTTCATGGCTGGCATCTTCGGCAAAGACTGGACGATTCCTCTGAACGCCGTCGCCGGCGGCACGTTCTCCGTGCTCGCCGTCATCGCCGTGCTCGCCATCACGTACAAGTACGTCGAGGCCGAGGGCTGCGATGCCATCATGGCTTCCATCCTCGCGCTCACGACGTTCATCATCGTCCTGCCGCCGTTTGCAGCGACAAAGGACGGCGTCATCGTGAACGACGTCATCCCGAAGGCCTGGGCAGGCAGCAACGGCGTCATCACGGCCATCCTCGTCAGCTTCTTCGTCTCGGCCGTCTTCTGCTACTGCGAAAAGAACCACATCGGCATCAAGATGCCGGATGCCGTCCCGGGCGGCGTTGCCAAAGCTTTTGAAGCACTCGTCCCTGGCATGGTTCTCTTCACGACGGCTGCCATCGTCTATGGCGTCTGCCACTTCGCACTCGGCACGACGTTCCCCGAGCTCATCTTCAAAATCATCCAGACGCCGCTGCAGGGCCTCTCGGACAGCGTTGTCGGCGGCACGGTCATCGTCTCGCTGCAGTCCATCCTGTTCTGGGCCGGCATCCACGGCCCGAACGTCGTCGGCGGCGTCGTGAACCCGCTGCTCATCGCGAACTCGCTCGACAACCAGGCGCTCATCGACGCCGGCCAGCAGCTCGCTGGAAATCCGGCCGCGAAAATCTTCACGTGCCAGATCAACGACGTCTTCGTCAAATCCGGCGGCTGCGGCCTCACGATGGGCTTCCTGATCGCCAGCTGGCTTTCGGCGAAATCCGACCAGATGAAATCCATCACGAAGCTCGCAACGGTGCCGGGCCTCTTCAACATCAACGAGCCAATCATCTTCGGCCTGCCAATCGTCTTCAACCCGTACCTGCTCTTCCCGTTCATCTTCGTGCCGCTGTTTGCCTTCTTCATCACGTACGCTGCCATCGCCATCGGCTTCATGCCGCCGTTCAGCGCCGTGCAGGTGCCGTGGACGACGCCGCCGGTCATCGCAGGCCTCCTGCTCGACGGCTGGCAGGGCGCTGTCATCCAGATCATCAACCTTGCGATGGCCACGGCCGTCTACTTCCCGTTCGTCCGCGCACAGGACAAAAAGATGCTCGAAGAAGAGCAGGAAGCAGCCTGAACTGCACCAATAGCTCCCCCTCTGGGGGAGCTGTCGAGCGATAGCGAGACTGAGAGGGTAAAGCCACCAACTCTGATAGATTCCATTTCATCGTTCATATTTTTAGGAGGAACCCATTATGAAAAAAATCGTACTTCTCTGCGCTGCCGGCATGTCCACGAGCATCCTCGTCAAGAAGATGCAGGAAGCAGCCAAAGCCGACAGCTTTGACTGCGAAATCGCCGCGTATCCGACGTCCGAAGCGAAGGACAAGGCCGCCGATGCCGACGTCATCCTGCTCGGTCCGCAGGTGCGCTTCCAGGCGAAGAAGATTGCCGAGCAGTGCCCGGGCCGTCCCGTCGAGCCCATCGACATGCGCCTCTACGGCCGCATGGACGGCGCCGGCGTGCTGAAGTTTGCCCGCGAAAAGATGGGCGCATGAGGAGGAACTGACACGATGGAAGGACTCGAACTCACTGCATTCCAAATCATCTCGGCCGTCGGCACGGCGCGCAGCTCGTACATCGAAGCCATCCGCGCAGCCAAGAGCGGCGATTTCGACGGCGCGAAGAAGCTCATCAAGGAAGGCGACGAGATGTTCGTCGAGGGCCACAACGCGCATGCGGGCCTGCTCGAAAAAGAAGCGAACAACGAAGTCGGCCCGCTCGGCCTGCTCATGGTGCACGCCGAAGACCAGCTCATGAGCGCTGAAGCATTCAAGACCATCGCGCTCGAATTCATCGACAGCTATGAACGCATCGAAGCGCTCGAAGCCAAGGTCAAGGAACTCGAAAAATAAAGGAGCACTCAACTATGCCATTTCCAAAAGGTTTCTTATGGGGCGGCGCAGTCGCTGCCCATCAGCTCGAAGGCGGCTGGCAGGAAGGCGGCAAAGGCGTCTCGGTCGCTGACGTCATGACGGCGGGCCGTCACGGCGTGCCGCGCGAAATCACGGACGGCGTGCTGCCGGGCAAGAACTACCCGAACCACGACGCCATCGACTTCTACCATCACTACAAAGAGGACATCGCGCTGCTCGCCGAGATGGGCTTCAAATGCTTCCGCACAAGCATCGCGTGGACGCGCATCTTCCCGAACGGCGACGACGCCGAGCCGAACGAGGCCGGCCTCAAGTTCTACGACGACCTCTTTGACGAGATGCACAAGTACGGCATGGAGCCCGTTATCACGCTCTCGCACTTCGAGATGCCGTTCGCGCTCGTGAAAAAATACGGCGGCTGGCGCAGCCGCAAGCTCGTCGACCTCTTCGTGCGCTTCGCGGTCACCTGCTTTACGCGCTACAAGGACAAAGTCAAGTTCTGGATGACGTTCAACGAAATCAACAACCAGCGCAACGTCGATGTGCCGTTCACGGCCTTCACGAACTCCGGCGTCGTCTACAAAGACGGCGAAGACAAGTTTGCGACGCTCTACCAGGTCGCACATCATGAATTCCTCGCCTCGGCGAAAGCCGTCATCGAGGGCCACAAGATCAATCCTGATTTCAAGATCGGCTGCATGCTCGCCATGACGCCGGTGTATCCCGAGACCTGCAACCCCGGCGACCAGGTCGCCGCGCTCAAAGAGATGGACAAATCGTTCTTCTTCGGCGACGTGCAGGTGCGCGGCCACTATCCCTCCTACATCATCAAGGAGTGGGAGAACAAAGGCTACCACGTCGAGATGGAGGACGGTGACCTCGACATCCTCGCCGAGGGCAAAGTCGATTACTTCGCATTCTCGTACTACATGAGCGAAGCGACGTCGTGCGATCCGACGCACCTCGTCAGCCGCCAGGGCGGCTTCTCGACGAGCGTCCACAATCCGTACCTCAAAGAATCCGACTGGGGCTGGGCGATTGACCCCGTCGGTCTCCGGTACATCCTCAACGTCCTGCAGGAGCGCTATGAAGTGCCCCTGATGGTCGTCGAGAACGGCATCGGCCTCCACGAAACGCCGGACGCAAGCGACGGCATGGTTCACGACGATGCCCGCATCGACTACATGCGCGCGCACATCGAGGAAATGAAGAAGGCCGTCGAAGAAGACGGCGTCGACCTCTGGGGCTACTGCCCGTGGGGCCCCATTGACCTCGTCTCCGCTGGCACGGGCGAGATGGAGAAGCGCTACGGCTTCATCTACGTCGACAAGGACAACGAAGGCAAGGGCACGCTCGCGCGCTCGCGCAAGAAGTCGTTCTACTGGTACAAGAAAGTCATGCTGAAAGAGGCGGCCGCAAATGCGGCCGCCTCTTGGCGTTTCCTGAATTCAGTTTTCCTGCTGTTCCTCTGCCTCAATCAAATCATCTCTGAGCCCGCGCATGGCGCGCTTGGCGATGGAAATGGGGCAGTCGGGCGAGCAGATCTGGCAGTGGCCGCAGCACGCCTCGATGGCGTCGAGCGCGGCTTGGACTTTTTCTTTCTGAAGCATGATTTGTCACGACCTTTATTTGTCGACGACCGGCACTTTCGCGCGGATGGCGAGCATGACGACGATGAGGCAGCCGAACGCTGTCGCGAGGCCGAGCCAGCCATTCTGCGTGACGCCGTCGACGATGTAGCCAATCAGGCAGCAGGCGGCGACGGTCAGGACGTACGGCAGCTGCGTGCTGACGTGGTCGAGATAGTGGCACTGCGCACCAGCCGAAGCGAGAATCGTCGTATCGGAAATCGGCGAGGCATGGTCGCCGCCGACCGCGCCCGAAAGCGTTGCGGCCACGCAGAGCGTCAGCAGGCTCGGATTGTCCGTGCCGACGACGGCGAGCGCAATCGGAATCAGGATGCCGAACGTGCCCCAGCTCGTGCCGGTCGCGAACGCGAGGCCGATGGCGACGAGGAAGAAAATCGGCGGCAGCAGCGTCATGATGGATGCATTCGCGCTGACGATCGCGCCGACGTAGCCGCCGAGGTCGAGGTATTTGTCGGAACAGATGCCCGAGAGCGTCCACGCAAGGCAGAGGATGAAGATGGCGGGAACCATGGCCTTGAAGCCTTTCGTGAAGCATGCGCAGAACTGGCCGAACGTGATGACGCGGCGCGGCAGATAGAGAAGACCCGTAAAGACAAATGCGATGAACGAGCCCATGACGAGCGATTTCGCCGAATCGCAGTTCGCGAATGCATCAGCGACGGACTTGCCGTCGTGGATGCCGCCCGTGTAGAGCATGCCGTAGACGCACGCCGCAATCAGCACGACGAGCGGCAGCAGGAGGTCGAGAATCTTGCCGTTGCCCGCACCGAGGACTTTCTCGCTCTCCTCTTCCTCTTCATCGGCGTCCTGATACTCGGGCGGGATGAAGAAGTGCTCGGCGTTCTCCTGCACGGAGCGGCCCATCGTCGCATAGTCGCGCCCCGTCCAGATGATGAAGATCATGAAGACGAGCGTGCACCAGGCGTAAAGGTTGAACGGGATTGTCTGCAAGAACAGCGTGAAGCCGTCGATCGTGGAATCTTCCGGCAGCGACGAGCCGACGGCCGCCGCCCAGCTCGACACCGGCGCGATGATGCAGACCGGCGCGGCCGTCGCATCGATGATGTACGCGAGCTTCGTGCGCGCGATCTTGAACTTGTCCGTGACGGGGCGCATGACCGTGCCGACCGTCAGGCAGTTGAAATAGTCGTCGATGAAGATGACGATGCCGAGGAGCGCCGTCAAAAGCGAGGCGCTACGCTTGCCGTGGATGGCCTTCGCCGCCCAGGCGCCATAGGCGCGCGTCGCACCCGACCGCGTGATGGCCGCGACGAGGATGCCGAGGATGACGAGGAAGACGAGGATGTTGACGTTGCCGCCGACCTTGTCCTCCATGACGGCGAACATCGTGGGGATGGACTCGAGGATGTTGCCGCCCGTAAAGAGCAGTGCGCCCGAAAAGATGCCGATGATCAGCGACATGTAGACTTCCTTCGTCCAGAGCGCGAGGACGATCGTGATGACCGGAGGCAAGATGGACCAGACCGTTTGTGCCATTGATGATTCCCACTTTCGTTACAAGATAACAGGTTCCTCAAAAAACCATGTTCCTATTGTATAACAATTCTGTTATAGAAGCAACGCTTTTTCTGCAAGTATACAAAAAAACAGAGGAGGCGCCGCCTCCTCTGTCATCTTCTGTTTACGATACAAATGCATCTGCAAGCCGACCGAATTCTTCGAGCGAAAGCGTTTCGCCTCTGCGCGTCGGGTCGATAGCCGCATGCTCGAGGGCGTCGCGGACCTGTTCTTTCGGGAAGCCACCGCCTTTGAGGGCGTTGGCGAGGGTCTTGCGGCGCTGGCCGAAGGCGGCTTTGACGACGCGGAAGAAGGTTTTTTCATCGCGTACGGCGACGGCTGGCGTCTCGCGGACGCGGCAGGCGATGACGACGCTCATGACTTCCGGCGCGGGGATGAAGGAGCGCGGCGGGACGTCCAAAACAATTTCGGGCTCGGTGTAGTACTGGACGGCGACGGAGAGGGCGCCGTACGTTTTCGAGCCGGGTTTGGCGACCATGCGCTCGGCGACTTCTTTCTGCACCATCGTCACGAGGTGCGTGATGGGGAGATGTTGCTCGAGAAGCGCCATGAGGATGGGCGTCGTGATGTAGTACGGCAGGTTCGCCGCGACTTTGAACGCACCCTCGCCCATGATCTCGGGGATGTTGACTTTGAGGATGTCGCCCGGCACGATGCGGACGTTGTCGTAGCCTTTGAGCGTCTCGGCGAGGACAGCGGGGAGTTTTTTGTCGAGCTCGACGGCCGTGACCTGCGCACCTGTCTCGGCGAGGCCTTGCGTCAGCGTGCCGATGCCTGGGCCGATCTCGAGCACGCGGTCACCCGCGTGGACGTCCGCCGCCTCGACGATGCCGTCGACGATGCCCTTGTCGATGAGGAAGTTCTGGCCGAGCTTCTTGCTCATGTGGATGCCGAAGGCTTTCAAAATGTGCAGCGTGACCTCGCGGCTCGCGATGGTCGGATGCAAAACGTCTTTTTCTTGATTATTCATGTTGTTTGGCTTCTCCTTCGACTGCACGACGGATAGTCTCATCGCGCCCTACCTCCGACACTCCTTCCACCGCTTCGCGGTCCCCCTCCCTCTGAGAGGGAGGCAATTTATTGACGGCCGCTTCGAATTCTTCGCGCGTGACGCCGTAGTGGTTGAGCCGCTTCAGAAAGGTCTTGGCGTTCGCAAAGCCGAGGCCGAGTGCGGCGCCAAGCTTTGCACGGCGCTTGCTCGCGTCTGCGCCGCCCGAGATGCCCGCGCGGATGAGGTCGGCGCCTGTGAACGTCGCGGTCGGCTCGATGTGATGCGTACGGACTTTCGCGAGCGCCGAACGGATGGCGTCGGGCTTTGCCTGCTCGATGCCGATGTCATTGTTCGCCGTCGCATCCTCGACGGGCACGAAGGCGTGCTTCGCCTCGGGAAAGCGCTTCGCGAGGAATTTGCGGATGCGCTCGCCTGCGGAGTCGGGATCGGTCAGGATGATGATGCCGCGCTTCTTGTAGGCTTTCTCGATGTCATCGAGCGTCTTCTTGTGCAATGCGAAACCGCCCGTGATGATGCAGTCGGCGTCGACGGCCTTGTCGATGGCGACAACGTCCATCTTGCCTTCGACGACGAGGACTTCTTGAATCATGTGATGTACTTGCTCCTATATGTTTGTATCTTTCAAATATGGAGCGCTTCTTTTTCCTGCAAGGCTCCCTCTTAGAGGGAGCTGTCAGCCGAATGGCTGACTGAGGGAGTAGTTGGGTGCTGGAGACGAGCAAATATGCGAAACTTTGCTAAAGGACTTTAGCAAAGACCGTGTGCTCGTTCGGCTTCAGCACCCTACTACTCCCCCCGCCGCTCACGCGGCCCGTCCCCCCTCAATGAGGGGGGCTGCGGGATAAGCAACGCTCCGTTCCTTCTAGTAGATTTTCCTGGCAACGTCAGGCTTGTTTTTCAAGCACGCCTGTTACTGCAGCATACACTTCGGCGTGGATTTCTTCGATGCTTCTCGGCTGGCCGTCTTCGCTGCATTTCACGGTCTTCCAGCTGTATTTCTTCGCGAGGTCAAGGTAGGCCGCGTGGCACTTGGCGAGGTAAGCTTTGTCTTTTTCGTGGATGTCTTCTTTCGCGCCCGTTTCTTTCGCACGCGCGGCAATGAGCTGGTTCGCGACCGCGGGATCCATGTCGAGGAAGACGACGGCGTCGGGGACGGGGAGACCCATTTTGACGAATTCGAGGTCCCAGAGCCACGCGAGGAAGGCTTCCCGCTCCTTGGCATCTTCGATTTTCACGGCCTGATGCACCATGTTCGATGTCGTGTAGCGGTCAGCGAGGATGATGTCGCCTGCATCGTACCATTTCTTCCACTTCGTGCGATACGAGGCATAGCGGTCGACGGCGAAAAATGTCGAGGCCGCGTAGGCGTTGACGTCGTCGGCGTGGCCGCCAAACTTGCCGGAAAGATACATGCGCACGAGCGCCGAAGAATCGGATGCGTAGTCGGGGAACTCGACGCGGTGCACGGTGCGGCCGTCGCGGACGAGATGGTCGTAGAGCGCCTTCGTCTGCGTCGCCTTGCCGCTGCCGTCCCCGGCCTCGATGATGATAAGCTTGCCTTTCATACCTGCCGTCCTTTCTCACACGATGCGCCGCTACCCTCTCCGCCAAAGGGGGAGGCTTTGCCCAGCACGAGCAGCGTCTGGAGCGATGCGTCCTCGGGCCCGACGACCTTCCGTCCGACGGCCTGCATGGCGCGGATGTAGCGGATGGCGTCCTCCGTCACGCGGTCGCCGGGCACAAGGATCGGGATGCCGGGCGGGTAGAACATGACCTGCTCGGCCGCGATGCGGCCAGCGGCCGTCTCAAAAGTCACGCGCTCTTTCGGCGCAAAGAACGCCGTGCGCGGGTCGGCGGCTGTCTCGGGGACTGGTGGCAACGATGGGAGCGTATCTTCTGCCATGTCCGCCGCTCTTCCTTGCCGTTCCTTCACGAGCGCCCGGAGCGCCGTGATGAGCTTTTCGATGGTCTCTTCCGTATCGGCGTATGTCACGAGGAACAGCACATTCCGCGCATCGGCCTCGGGGCCTGTGAGGCCAAGGCCTGTGACATCGACCGTGACTTTCGTGCGGTCGAGGCCGCTGGCGCCCGGCGTCTGGCAGTCTGCCGCGCCGAGGCAGCGGAGGCCCGGCAGTTCGTCAGCGGCCGCCCGCAAGCGATCCGCGAGGCGGAGCGCCTCTGCCCAGCGCATGCGTCCTTCCGTTGCCATCTGCATGCGCGCGATATCGATGGACGCCATGAGCAGCTGGTTCGGGCTCGTCGTCTGGAGGAGGCTCGCGGCCGCGCGGATGCGCTCGTCGTCGATGCGCGCGCCCTGCGTCAGGAGCAGCGAGCCCTGCGTCATGGCGCCGAGCAATTTGTGCGTCGATTGCGCGACAGCATCGGCGCCGCAGTCGAGCGCCTGCTTCGGCTGACCGGAATCTGCCGCAAAAAAACGCAGATGCGGCCCATGCGCCTCGTCGACGAGCAGCAGCATGCCCGCATCATGGAGGATGCGGGCGATGGCCGCGAGGTCGGTCGCGACGCCATAGTATGTCGGATAGACGAGCAGCGCGGCCTTTGCCTCTGGGTGCTCTCGCACGGCACGCCGCACGGTTTCTGGCGCAACGCCCATCGGGATGCCGAAACGTTCGCTGGCCTCGGGCGCCATCCAGACGGGCTTGGCCCCTGCGAGCACGATGCCGCCGATGACGGAGCGGTGCGCATTTCGCGGCACAAGCACGATGTCCCCGGGCGCGAGCGTGCCGACGAGCATGGCATGGATGGCCCCCGTCGTGCCGTTGACCATCAGATAGGCTTTGTCTGCACCATAGAGCCCCGATGCGAGTCGCTCAGCTTCGGCGATGCACATGGTCGGTTCGTGGAGGTCGTCGAGCTCCTCCATCAGCGAGACTTCCTCGCGCAGCCCTTCGTCCGTCACGAGCGAACGCAGCAGCGCATGCGCACCGAGTCCCTGCTTGTGCCCCGGCGTATGGAATGCGAGCGCGCCACCCTCGCTGTAGGCCCGCATGGCCTCGGCAATCGGCGCATGATGCTGCGCATCCTGTCTGCTTTCTGTCACCGCTTCGCCTTCCTGCCTTTCGCGTCGCCGTCCTGCGGCGTTGCGACATCTTCTTTCTTGTACGGGATGCGCAGATGCACGCGCGTCCCCTTGCCGGGCGCCGACGTGACATTGAGCTCGGCGCCGACCATCTTCGCGCGCTCCTTCATGCTGACAAGGCCGAAATGGTTGCCGCTGTCAGCCGAGCCGTCATCGGCGGCTTTCATCTCCGCCTCGACGGCGGCTTCCACATCCTGAGACTCCGCTTCCTCTTTCTGCCGCGCCTCGAACTCATCGAGGTCGAAGCCCTTGCCCTCGTCTTCGATGAGGATGGAGAGCGCCGCCTTCGTATAGAGCACACGCACGCGCGCCGTCTTGACCCCCGAGTGGTGCGCCACGTTGTTGAGCGCTTCCTGCACGATGCGGAATGCCGCGACCTCGACGTATTTCGAGAGCCGCACCGGCGTGCCGTCGAGCTGGTACTCCGCCGCGAGCACGCCGCGCGCGCCGAGCTTTGCCACGAGCTGGTGGATGGCCGCCTCGAGCCCGATGTCGTCGAGCGCCATCGGCCGCATGTCGAAGATGACCTGCCGCACGCCCGACAGGCAGTCGCGAATCTGCTGGCGCATCTCCTGCAGGTTCGCCTTCGCCTCGTCGGGGTTGAAGTCGATGAGCTTTTCCACGATGCTCGCCTGAAACATCAGGTTCGCGAGATCCTGCGCCGGGCCGTCGTGCAGCTCGCGCGACATGCGATAGCGCTCTTCCTCGACCGCCTTGATGATGCGCGCGCCCACGAGCTTGTCTTTCTGCACGGCCTCAATCTGCCAGACGACGCCCGAGACCTGCGTCGAGAGATAGTTCAGCACCGAGCCGATGGCGAGCGCGAGATGCTCGGCCTGCTGCAGCATCACCATGAGATGGCGCAGGCGGAGCTCCATCTTGTCGCGCTGGTCGCGCAGGCGCGCTTCCTTGTCGCGCTCGACGGCCAAGGCCACCTGCACGTTCTTCACCGCGTCGTAGCGCTCTTTCATGCGCGCCTCGGAATCCTCTTCCTGCGCGAAATTCTTACTGGCAAGCGCGAGCTTCTGCTTCTCCTGCTGCTCCTGCTTTTCGAGCGCATCGACGCGCTCGATGGTCTGGCGCACCTGGAACTTCAGGTCCTCGAGCTGCTTCTTCGCCGCCTCGACCTCCGTGCGCACCGACTCATAGATATCAAAGAGCTGCGACTTGTTGTCCTCGATTGTCGCAATCGTATTGTTCAGGATCTTCTTGAGCGACGCATCGCCCGAGAGCTCCAATCCCTCTGCTGCTTCCGCCATAAGCTCCCTCCGTTCTTGTTGTTTCCCGTCTATTGTATCTCAATCGAATGAAGGTATCCAGAGAATCTTCGCCGTCAGCGTCCCTTGCGCAGATGGCGGCCGAGCACCGTCAGCAGCACGTACACACGCCTTGCCATCTTCCTGGATTTTCGCAAAGCATGCCACCGCGACGAGCACGACGAGCAGCAGAATCGAAATCTTCCGAGCCATGAAAATCATCCTTTCCATTCTGACATTCATTTTAGCATATCACATCCTGCGCATTCCTGAAAGATTTACTGCATGAAAAAGCACGAACAGATTCCCTTTCCCCCGCAAAATGCTTTCGCCGACGCGCAAGAACGGGTATAATGAAGGGAGAACAAAGGAAAGGAGTGGCCTGCCATGGAAACCCTTGCCCGTATCGACCCCCCGCCAATGGAGATTATCGATGGCAATGTCGTCATGATGTCCCCGCGGCCGCGGCCCATGCACAACCGCGTCATCACAAACGTTTCTTATATCTTCGAACGCTATCTGCGTGACAAGCCCTGCCGCGTCTACTCCGACGGTGTCGATGTGCATCTTGACGAAAAGAATCTCTTCGTCCCTGACGTCATGATTGTCTGCAACCAGGACATCATCAAAACCGATGCCATCTACGGTGCGCCCGACCTCGTCGTGGAAGTCCTCTCCCCCTCGACCGCGCGCAACGACCGCGGACCGAAGCTTCAGGTCTACGGCCGCGCCGGTGTCCGCGAGTACTGGATCATCTCGCCGCGCGCCCGCACCGTCGAAGTCTATCGGAACCAAGACGGCGCGCTCGTCTTCGACGACGTCTACACCGACCTCCCCGACGAAGACCTCGCGCGGATGGACGAGGAAGACCGCAAGGACATCCACATGGACATCAAAGTCTCCCTCTACGACGACCTCATCGTCTCCGTGCGCGATGTCTTTTTCAAGCTATGACCCGATAAAAAAGCGAGCTCCCCGCTGCATTTTCATGATTGCAGAAGGGAGCTCATTTTCTATCAAAAAATTTCAACCAACCTGTCCGTGCTTTTCGAGATGACGGATTTCTCTGACGTGGTTCTTTTCATCGACCATGACGACGGTCGGCTGGTAGGCGGCCGCTTCTTCCTGCGTAAAGAAAGCGTAGCACATGATAATGACGGTGTCGCCGGGCTGGACGAGGCGGGCCGCTGCGCCGTTGAGGCAGATGACGCCAGAATTGCGCTCGCCTGGGATGACGTACGTTTCGAGGCGGGCGCCGCTCTCGTTGTCAACGACCTGCACGCGCTCGTTCTCGAGGATGCCCGCCGCCTCCATGAGGGCGCGGTCGATGGTGATGCTGCCCATGTACTGGAGGTTGGCCTCCGTGACCTTGGCCGCATGGATTTTCGATTTGAGAAGATTGAGAATCACGATACGTTCCTTTCTTTCAGCCGAGAATGACATTGTCAATCAGGCGCGTCTTGCCGATGTAGACGGCGATGGCGAGCAGGCAGGGCTCCATGACCTTGTCCGCCTCCTGGAGCGCCGGATACGTGTAGAGATCGACGTAGTCGACCTTCGCGAGCGGCTCCTGTTCGAGTTCGGCGCGCGTGACGGCCTTGAGCGCTTCCGCGCTGTGCTCGCCCGCTTCGTAGGCTTCCTTCGCCTTGCGCAGGCTGCGCGAAAGGACGACGGCGGCCTGTTTTTCCTCGGCGCTCATGTAGCTGTTGCGGGAACTGCGCGCAAGGCCGCTTTCCTCGCGGCAGATCGGCACCATGCAGACCTCGACGGGGAGGTTCAGATCGGCGACGAAGCGGCGCACGACGGCGACCTGCTGCGCGTCTTTCTGGCCGAAGAATGCCTTGTCGGCCCGTGTGATGTTCATGAGCTTCGTCACGACCGTCGCGACGCCGCGGAAATGGCCCGGACGGCGCGCGCCGCAGAGGATGTCCGTGATGCCGTTCTCGACCGTGATGTACGTGCCGTAGCCCGCCGGATACATCTCCTCCGGGCTCGGATGGAACACGGCATCGACGCCCTCGACTTCGAGCTTCTGGCAGTCGGCGTCGAACTGGCGCGGATACTTGTCATAGTCCTCGTTCGGGCCGAACTGGACAGGGTTGACGAAGACGGACGCGATGACGATGTCGCAGGCTTTGCGCGCTGCGCGCATCAACGTCATGTGGCCTTCGTGGAGCGCGCCCATCGTCGGGCAGAGGCCGATGGTCTTGCCTGCAGCCTTCTGCTCTTTGGCATAAGCGATGGTTTCAGCGACAGTCGTAAAGATTTTCAGATCACTCATTGTAGGCTTCCTCTTTTCGTGTCAGACGGTCATCGCGGCGCGCGAAATAGTTCGCGACGAGCGAGCCCGAGATATTGTGCCAGACGGAGAAAATCGCGCCGGGGATGGCGGCGGCGGGGTCGAAGTAGAGCACGGCAAGCGCGGCGGCGAGGCCGGAGTTCTGCATGCCGACCTCGATCGAGACCGTGCGGGCGCGGCGGCTGTCCATGCGGCAGACCTTCGCGAGGCCGTAGCCGAGCGCGAGACCGATGACATTGTGCAGCACGACGATGACGGCCATGACGGGGCCGACGGCGAAGAGCTTCGATGCCGAGAGCGACACGACGCCGCCGACGAGCAGCACGATGCAGACGACGGAGATGACGGGCAGCACGGGCTCGATGCGCGCGATGCGGCGGCCGAGCAGGTGGTGCGCCGCGAGGCCGAGCAGCACCGGCGCGAGCACCATTTTCGCAATCGAGAGCATCATGGCGGCCGCCGAGACCTCGATGCGCGCGTCGGCGTAAAAGAGCGTCAGCGCCGGCGTCACGATGGGCGCGAGCAGCGTCGTCATCATCGTCATCGAGACGGAGAGCGCGACATCGCCGCGCGCGAGGTACGAGATGACATTCGACGCCGTGCCGCCCGGGCACGTGCCGACGAGGATGACGCCGATCGCGAGCTCTGGCGGCAGGCCGAACGCCTGCACGAGCCCGAACGCGACGAGCGGCATGATGAGGAACTGCGCGGCGACGCCGATCGCCACATAACGCGGCTGGCGCAGCACGGCGCGGAAATCATCGACGGAGAGCGTCATGCCCATGCCGAACATCACGATGCCGAGCATCCAGCTGACATACCCGCCGACCCACGTCAAAAGCTCCGGATGCCACGCGCCGAGGGCGCCGGCCAGCACGACGAAAACCGCCATGTCATCGACGAGGAATTTTGCCAATCGTTTCAAAAAAAGACCTCCTTCTGCTGAAAACAACGTACGGCGTTGCAGCAAAAGAAGGCGAACAAAAAACGCGCACGGCAAAAAACCATGCGCGTATCTTTCCGTAAACATCGTGCAGCACGCGCGTTTTTCCGCCGTCCTGTTCCCCTCGGATACAGGCAGCGCGTCGGCGCGTGCCGTTTGAAATTTTGAAAAGTACAACCCGCCCAAGCGGTGTCATCTTTTGCCACGGCAACAGACTAGCACATTTCTCTCGAAAAAGCAACTGCCCTGCGCCATGCCTCACTCCTGCGCCGCTGCGTCATCCGCAGCGTCATCGGCAGCATCTTCTGCTGCCGCGCCCCCATCCTCTTCGGATGATGCTTCCGAAGCCGGAGCTTCCTCCTTGTGCAGCACGAGGTCCGTGGATGCCGTATCGACGGTCGTGCCGCTCATGAGCGGGCGCGTGCCGTAGATGGCGAGCTCGAGACCCTGCTGATCGAGGACGACGGTGTCGCCGCCATCCGTGCGGCTCGAAGCATCGATGGTGAGGTCGCCAAGGTCTGCCAAGACGTCGCTGACGCGGATGACCGTGTCTTCGAGCGTCAGGAAGCGCCGTGCGCGCAGGCCGTCTTCTGGGCGGTAGCCGCCCTCGTTTACGGGGCGCTCTTCTGCGGGCTGGCGATCCTCTGCGGTTTGATCCTCCTGCTCCTTTTCCTTCTCTTCCGTCTGGTTCGTCTGCTGAACCGTCGCCGCAACGACGGAACGCGCCCGCGTCACCGGCGTTCCGCTGTCTTCGGAAAGCAGCGTCGCCACTTTTTGCGCCATCGAATGACCCGGGGAAGATGGATCATCCTGCGCGGACGGCTGCGGAGCATCCGGCCGGGCAGGGTTCTCCGGCGTTGATGGAACATCCGGCGTTGACGGTTTTTCCAGCGTCGACGGGGTATCCGGCGTTTCAGGAACATCGGACGGCTGCGGCTGCGGATCGGATGGATTCGATGGATTCGATGGGTTCGATGGATTCACCGGGCGGGATGGATTGGATGGAACCGGAGCCGGCGGCGGATCCTGCACGATGACGTCGCCTGGCGCATAGGTCAGGTTGTAATCGCTGTAGGCCTTGTAAACCGCCGAGCTGTCGATCGGCGCTGCCTCAGTCTGTCCCGTGTACGTCCCGATCTTCGTCGCATCAAAGGAGGCGTCCGGCACGAGACTCGTCTTGAAATACGTGTCGGCTGCCGCCCGGCTGCCAAGCGCATCGCGGTCGTGGCCGATGCGGAAGCCCTCAAATGTCACGGGCGCAAAGACGAACGTGCCGTTCTCGCTGCCGACATTCCGCGTGGCATCGCCTGCGCGGACGGTCAGGTCGGCCGGCGTCACTTCATAGGTGAGCATGCCAAGCTTCAGCGTATAGTTCGGCGTCAGCGTATCGCTCGTCGTCGCGGCCGGCGTCTTTGCCTGCGCAGTGTCGAGCGCGGTGACGTTGCCGTCCGCATCGCGGCGGACATGCGTCGTCTCGTCGATGCCGTTCGCTTTCAAAACCTTTTCAGCAAAGGCTGCCGCATGGTCCGTGTCGATGACGTTGTCGAGCGTATCAAGATTTTTCAGCTGCGTCGCAGCCGTCGCTCCCGCGCTGGCCTGTGCTGCGGGCTTGTCGCCATAGACATGGCCGCCCTTCACGTCGTACGTCAGCTCGGCGGGGTTCACCTGGTAGCTGCCGCCCGTGACATGGATGTCGTAGTTCTTGCTGCTGTAGATGCCGTCGAGGCTGCCGTCCTTCAGGTCGTAGGCGATGATGTTGCCATCGTCGTCCGTGCGGACCCACGTTTTTTCGTCGATGACGTCGCTCGTGCCTGCCTCCTTGCCGCCCGCGGCGATGCCGTTCTTCGCCGCCTCGATTGAACGCAGCGTAAAGGGCTTGTCTGTCTTGGCGGCAAAGCCCTCGAGCTTCGTGACGTCGCCCGCGGTATTTGCAGCATCCCAGGACTTCAGTGCGCCATCATCCGTGCCGTCATCATCTGCAGCGCCATGCTGAGTCTTCGCCTGGACTTTCGTGAACTGGCTGAGGTCGTTCGCCTCGCCATAGCCGCGCGCGCCATCGGCCGTGATGTCGAGCCGGGCTTTTTCGACCTTCCATGTGCCGTCTGTGACGCCTTTGTCATCCAGTTCGTAGTTCTTGTTGCCCCACGTCTCGATGGCACTTTGGAGCGCGTCCTGCTTTGCGCCGACCGTATAATCGCCGGCGTCGGACTGGCGGAGCTCCTTTGCCGCGCCATCTTTCACGGTGTAGTTCTCATTCCCCTTTCCTGCAAAGGCCGCCGCGAGTTTTCCCTGTTCCTCTTTCGATGTCACGTCGTCCTCTGCGAAATTCGAGAACTTGCCCGTGAACGTCGGCGTCTCGCCATACGTCGTCGCCTTGTTATCTGCCGCAAAGGTCAGCTTGCGCCGGACGACGGTTTCCTTGCCTTCCAGTGGTGCCGTGCCGCCCGCCGGGTTGATGTTGTAGTTCTTGTAGGCCGACTTCCCCTTCTTGATGGCCTTGCCATCAGCACCTAGCAGGCTCTTGTCGACGAGCGCTGTCGCGCCCTCGATCGCCTCCCCGGCATCGCTCATCTTTGTGATGCCCTTGGCCTTGTCCGTCAGCTTCGAGCCAAAATATGACTGTCCGGCCGTTCCGCCCAAAGTGTTTTCATCATGCGCTTCGAGCCCCGTAAACGTGACATCGGAGAACGTGACATTCTTGTCGGTATTTTCATCACCATAGACTTTCGTGGCGTCGCCGGCGCGGACGGTCAGGTCTTTCCGTTGGACGGTGAAATCGCCTTTCTCGTACGTGATGTCGTAGTCATTGAGATAGAGGCTGCCGTTTGCGGCCGAGAGCACGCCCTTGTAGGCAGCGACGTTCTCGCCATCTTCGGCGTATTTCACGCCGAGCGTCGCGTCGTCGAGCTCCTTTTCTTTGTCGCCGTCCTTGGCCTTGGCATGCTGGAAGTCCGCTACGAGGTCGTTGGCCTTGGTGGCGCGGTCCTCGTAAATGGCCGACTCCGCCGCAACTTTGTCGTGATCTCTCAATTTAGCTTTTCCCGCAGCATCGACATCATAGACCGCCGTGACGGGTCCGTCGTCCTTTGCCTTGGCCGCCGTGCCTTTCATGAGCTCGAGCTTGCCGCTGTCGTCTTTCAGCGTCGTGTCGCCATAGGTTTTCTCGTTGTTGTTGACCGTGAAGACGGCTTTTGCCGGATCGACACGGTAGTAGAGCTTGCCCGATGTCAGGACGTAGTTTGTCGTCAGGGCATCTGCATTGCTTCTCTGCGCTGTTGTGGCTGGATCTCCGTAAATCAGTCCTTCGTCGAGGATAGCGACCGGTTTGCCATTTTCATCGCGCTTGACATGGGTATTTGCCGTGATGTCGTTGTCCTTGAAAATCTCCTTGACGAGGTCCTGCGCGTTGCCGGCATTGACGACATCCGTGATCTTGTCGCCATTCTTCATGAGGTTGCCAGGATCGGCTGCGAGCTCGTAGGCGGGATTTTCCTTGTTCGGCGTTTCGCCATACGTGTGGTAGCCCGTGACATTGTAGATGAGGTGGACGGGATGGATCTGGTACGTGCCAAAATCGGCCGCCGTCGCATCCTTCTTGTTGCCCAGGTAGACGATGTTATATTTTTCGCTTTCAAAGACGGTGTTGCCATCTTTGTCGAGGAAGCTGCCCGCGGCAATCGTATAGGGCTTCGGATCCTTGCCCGTGCCATAGACCCACGTCTTGGCATCGATGACGGGATGGTCTTCCGATTCGGCCGTGCCATCGCCGCGCCCTGCCACGATGCCGTTCTTTGCTTTCTCCGCTGCGAGGATGGTCACTTTGTCCTTGTCGTTCTGCGGGCCTTTGTAGAATGTCATCTTCGACAAGTCATAGCCAATGATGTTTCCGTCCTTGTCCTTCACGACGGGCGAGTGCGAAAAATCGTATGTGCCGTCCAGATTCTGGGCACTGCCCGCGATATCCCAGGGGTTCAAGCGGCCGGTATCAAATCCATTATCCACGCCATCGCCCGTGGTATTGGCCTGCACGATGAGTTTCAGCGTGCCCATCGTGGTGTCCGAGCCATACTCTCGCTCGCCGCTCGCCGTGAAATAGAGCGTCGGTTTGAGGACGTTCAGGATAGACTCCGTCCGCGGCTTGTTCTCGTCGTCGGTTTCCTTCGTGAAATCGATGAGATAGTTGTAGTTTTCTTCCGCCCGATACGCCTCGATGTCCTTGCCATCGGCGACGCCTGTGAGGTTCAGCGTGTAGCTCGTCTTCGGCAGCTGCTGGCGGTTTTTGAGGTCGTCGCCTGGCGTGACGGACATGTCGATCGCGCCACTCGTCGCCTGGTCGGTTTTCTTGCCATCGTAGTCAATGATTTCCGCCTTGAGGAACGGCAGTTCCTTGAGCTGCGTCGTCGGGTTGATCTCCTCGCTGTTCTCATTCGCGAGGCCGTTCACAGTGACGGGCTTGCCGTCCTTGTCGTTTTCCGTGTGCGTCAGCGTGATGATGTACGTCGTGCCCTGCGTTGGCGCGGTTTCCGAGGCCGTCCACGTTCCCGCATCTTTGTTATAGGAATAATACGTCGATTTCGTGACGTTCCCTGTTTCATCGGTCTCATCATAACGGTAGACATAGCCTTTCGTCAGCTGGCCGTACGTCTTCGTGACGTTCTCGATCTGGATCTTGACGGGCTCCGGCGTGATGATGACGCTGGCGTCCGCATCCGTATAGTAGCCGTGCTGCGGCGACCAGAGGTCCGACTTGTCGTACTGGTAGACGGAGGAATGGTCGGTGTTCGCATTTTCGCTGCCCGTCGCGACTTGGTAGTCGCCCACATGGTCTTTTTCGACGATATTGACGCCTTTCGTGTAGACGTTCTTGCCATAGCCTTCGTCCTTGTCGCTCGCGAAGAACGCGCCGCCATAGTAGTTGCTGACATCGGACGTGACGAGGTTGTGCACCGTGCCGTCGTACTGGTACTGGCGCTTGATGTCGATGGACGTCATGAATGTCTTTAAAAGCGGTGCCGTCTGGTTGTTGTAGGCGATCCAGTCGCCATTCTGCGCATGATCTTTGCTCATGGCCGTCGAGCCATCGCTCCAGCCGATGTTCTCGGACTGCGTCAGCTGCTGCATCGTCAGGCCCTCGGCATACGCAGAGGACGACCCGGACGATGTACCGACAGCCGCGAGGCCTCCTTCCGAAAGGTATTCGCCCGTCGCTTCGTTCTTTGTGGCGAAAAAGACTTTGTTCTGCGCATCCTGTCCGAGCGTGCCGCCCGCGAACGTGCCGACAATGCCGCCCGTCATCGTGAGATCCGGCTTGCCGTCTGCGTCCGAGCCGCCTGTGACCTTGCCTTCGCTGTAGTCCTGGTTCACCGTGCCGGCCGTCATCGTACCGATGAGGCCGCCGACATTCGGCTTGCCCGTGACACGGGCGTCACGGTACGCCATGCGGTTGTTGTTGTGGCGCAGGTTGCCCGCGGGGAGATCATCGGTTGCGATGTGATCTGCCAAGACGGTCGTTGTCTCGCTCCCATCCGCATTCTTTGTCACTTTCGAACGCGTCCATGTTGCCGTGAGGACATCATACGTGTAGACGCCGTTGAGGTCGTTTTTGTCGAGACCTTTTGCCGACGCCTGCTCTGCCGCATCCACGCCCTGCGTGACAGTGAAGCCGACGTATTCGCCTTCATCTTTGCGGTTTTCAGCCGTCAGGTGGCTGCCATTCGCTCCCTGCTTCGTCATGAGAATCGTGTTGTTGTCGGCATTGTAGGCTTTCTTGACCGTGCCGCCCGTCATGGTACCGACGAGGCCGCCGACATCGTTTGTGCCTTTGACATCGCCCGCATTGTAGGCGTTCTCGATCGTGCCGCCAGACATCGATCCAACGAGGCCGCCGACGCCGCTGCTCTCCTGCGTGACCGTCTCCGTCGTGCCATCGTCTTTTGTGATGGCAGCCACCTTGTCGACGCCCGTGACGCGGCCATAGACGCTCTCGTCTTTGACCTGCCCCTCGTCCGTCAGGATGGAGACAGCGTTGTTCGCGTAGCCGCGCGTCTCGCCTGCCTTTTTCCCATTCGCATTCGACGATTCATTCGTGTTGTAGACGCGCGCCATTTCGGCATCGCCCGACATCGTGCCGACGAGGCCGCCGACGTTTTCCATGCCAATGACATTGCCGGAATTATAGACGTCGCTCTGGTAGTTCTTCTGGTTCTCGAAGCGCGTCGTGCCGGAGAGATTGCCGACGAGGCCGCCGACATTCTTCTCGCCTTCGACGACGCCGACTTTGTAGCCGCGATTCGCGCCTGTGCCATAGGTCTCTTTCTTGGTGAAATCGCCAGCGATTTCCGTGACCTTGCCATAGGATTGGAGGTTGCCGGAGCTCGGCGTATCGTAGTCATATTCCTCCGTCGTGCCGAGGCTCATCTCCTGGCTGTGATGTAGCCGGAGTTGTAGCTGTTGCGGATGTAGTTCGTCGTGCGCGCGACCGTCTTGCCGTTCGCCGTGGTGTCCGTCGTCGTTCCCGTCGCCTTGCCTGCGAGGCCGCCGACGTTCGTCTTACCCACGATGTAGCCTTGGTTGTGCGAGTTGTCATACATGCGCGCGTCATTCATCGAGCCCACGATGCCGCCGACATTCTCGATGCCCTTGACGTTGACTTCCGTTCCCGTCTCTTTGTCAAAGAGCTCGTTGACGGAACGGAAATCCTGCGTCGCGCGCGTCGTGCGCTTGCGGTTCGTGATGCCGCTCATGGACGTGCCCTCGCCCGCTTCGCCTGCGAGCGTGCCGACATTGTTGCGTCCCTCGACCTTCGCATCGACAAATGTCGTGCTCCCGAAGTAGCCGCCCGTCCGCACTTCTTCCTTCGTGTCCTCCGCAGGCTTCGTATCATCGCCCGTCGTTGCGCCAGTGTCGGTCTTCGTGCCGTCGCCCGTCGCTGCACCCGTGTCGGTCTTTGTGCCGTCACCGGTCATCGCCCCGTCATCTGCCGTCTTTGTCGTCACGTTCTGCTGCGTGCGCGCAAAGAGGCCGACGTAGTCCTCATCCGGGCGGTTGATCGTGAAGTCGTAGATGCCATAGCCCATGAGACCATTGCCCGTGAAGCTGCCCTTGAACGGGTGCTTCTCCGTGCCGATGGGGTTGAATCCCTTGCCGCCATTCCACTCCGACATCTTGTACGTGTTAATCGTTTCAAACGTCGGATTCTTGGCGCTCTTGTCGCCGATGACCTTGTATTGGTTGTTGTAAAGCGTCTGGCCGAGCGCATAGCTGCCCGTGAGGTTGCCGTAATACCCGTCGCCGTCCGCCTTGATGGCATAGGCTTCCTCGTCATTGACCTCTTTCGTGTCCTGGATGGCCTGCAGCTGGTACGGGTCATTGATGAGCATGGCGAAGTTCGTATTGTGATTGCCGCGCAGAGTGCTTTTCGGCGTCTTGCCATCGGCTTCCACTTCCAGCATTCCATTCACGTTGTACGTCTGCGGCACGTTCACGTTGACATGGGACGCCATGCCCGCGGCTTCTGCGCCGCCCTTCTTGTAGTCTTTCTGCGTGAAGGTCTTCTGGCCGGCGTCCGTGATGCCGATGCTCGCAAGATCGGTGCCGTTGACACCTTTGTCCGTGATGTCAGCATCAAAGAAGATCGAGACGCCATTCGCCGTCATCGGCGTCGCGTTGTTCAGATAGACTTTGGCTGTCTTGTACTTGCCATCAGGCGTCGCTTCGCCCACGGGGATTTCTTCCGTCGACGAGCGCTTGCTCGCGATGTTGTAGCGCTGGATGGCTCCCGTGTCCGTGACGCCGCCCGCTTTGAGGAGGTCTTCGTCATAAGCCGCCACGTCATCGGCGTTCGCATCGGCGCGCAGGACAATGGAGCCCTCGCGCGTCTCCGAGCTGCTGCTGCCCGTCGTATAGCCTTCCTTGCCCGCCGTGCCGCCCGACGAAGAGACGTTCGTCAGACGGTTCGCCGACAGGACGGCGCTCTTGCCGATCGCGATGTCGCCATTTGCGACGATCTTGATCGTGTTCGTGCCCGCCGAGATGCCCGGCGTCACTTCGATATCCGTCCCGAGTTTGAGCCCGAGGCTGTTGAGCGCCGAACTATCGAGGATGCCCTTGATTTCCTTGCCGAGCGGCGTCAGCGCGTCGTCGAGCTCATTCTGCGCCAGCGTCGCGACGCTGAGCTTGCCGTCGACGATGATGCCGGCGTTCTTCGCATTGGCAGCACTATCGGCCGTCTGATCGAAAATGAGCTCGCCGTTGTTCATGAAGCGGTCATGGTCGAGCGCATTCGTCGACGCGACGATGCCGGCCGCATTGACCTCCGAGCCCTCGGCGAAGATGATGCCGTTCGGATTCGTCAGGAGGAACGTGCCGACGGAGTTGATCTTGCCCGCGATGGTCGAGAGCTCCGTGCCCGTGACCTCGTTCAGCGTCATGGCGGCTGGATTCAGCGCGCCGTCCTTCGTCTGGATGAAATTCACCGTCGAATTGCTGCCGACATTGAACGAGCCCCAGTCGATGATGGCGCGGTCGCTTGTCTGCGTGATCGTCATCATGTTCGCGCCGCGCATGTCCTTGACGTCATACTTTACCGTGGCCTTGCTGCTGTCATAGACGGGCTCAGACTCTTTTTCGAAAGGATCTGACGTATGAAGAACCGTCCCGTCTGGTGCCAGTGTCTCCATGACCATCGTCGTGACCGTCTTCGTGCCGGGCGTCGTTGTCGTCTTCGTGACCTGCGAGAGGATGGCGCTGATGAAGGCATCGCCGCGGACAACGCTGCCGTCGAGCGGCATATTGTTCTTCACGTAGTCGAGCAGGCTCTTCCCATAGTCCCCGCTCGTCGCCTGCTTCAGGAGCGTCGCATTGTCATCGGTAACGACTTGCGGATCAACGTCCACCGTCTTCTCTGAAATCACCCGCTCCCGCGTCGTCGTCTCCTGCGGCGTCGGGACGACATCTTCCGCCGACACGTATCCCATGCCGCCCAGGCCGATGGACGCCGCCATCAGGCCGAGCAGAATCTGTCTCGTCAAAATCCTTTTTTCCCTTGCGCTCATGAGAACCTCCTTTTCTCATCAGAAATACTGCACGAACTGGAACCACCACATGCCGTGCATGTCCTCGCCCGCAGATGCGGAATAGGCGTCCGACAGCGGATACGCCCAATCGAGGCGGGCGTAGCTGTGGCCGGGGTTGCGGTAGGCGAGGCCGAGGCCTGCGCCCGCGAGCGTGCGGCGGTTGTCATACGGGCCGTTGTACGACTGGCGGTACTGCACCCAGCCGATATCATAAAATGGAATGATTTCAAAGCGCGTCTTTGGCACCTGAAAACTCAGATCGATGCTGCCGAGGACGCCATGGTCGCCGCCCGCTTCCGACTGTGGGAATGCGCGGACGGCATTGTGGCCGCCGACATAGAGCTTTTCGCTGGAATCGAGGTTGTCCCAGGCGTACTGCGCCGACAGCTGCGCCGTCAGCGTCACCGCGGGACTGATGCGCCAGTAGTCGTAGGCGTCAAGCTCCGTCTTCTGGTAGCTGCCGGCCGTGTCGGCATACTGCCAGCGCGTGATCTCGTTTTCCATCTTCATGCCACCGACCGTATGCGTGAGCTTCATCGTTGCCGCCTGCGTCGATGAGCGCCACAGCCCTTCGAATCCCACGCGCAGCGCACGGTTCTTCTTTTCCGCATCGTAGCCGATGAGATGGATGTAGTCGCTGAGGTTCGACTCGCCATACTCGAGGCGCAACCACGTATTGTTGTTCAGCGTGCGCTTCATCGGCGTGCGCGTGTAGATGCGCCAGCCATGCGACAGGCCGTCCATCTCGAATTTCCGGTACTGCTTGCCGAGGACGTAGTCCGTCTGGTAGCCCTCGATGCCGAGGAACATGCCGCCATTGCCGACCGGGAACTCGTAACTGACATCATAGCTGCGAATGTCGTCCGTATGGCTGCGCAGCGCGCCGATCGCGAGCTTGTCGCCGATATGGGCGAGATTGTTCCGATAATAATAGCCGCCGAGGCGCCAGCGCCCCGTGTAGCGGCTGCCGAAGTTGTCGATATACGCCGCGCCGCCCTCTTTCTCCGTCGTCTCGAGGCGGAACAGGATGTCGGCCGTGCCCGTCGTCCGCCCCGGCGAAAGATAGGCATGCGCCTTGACGCCCGGGAGGTCGTTCAGGATCAGGAGCTCGCGGTCGAGCGGCCCGCGCAGGATCTTCTTGCCCGGCCGCGCTGCCGGCAGAAAGCTCACGGCGCGCGACGTCACGAGCTCCGACGTATTCTCGAATGCCGCGCGGTCATAATGGCCGATGAGGATCTGCATCGTGACGTTGCCGTCGACGATCTCCTGCTCGGGGAGGATGGCGATCGCGGACATATAGCCGGCCGTGTGCAGGTAGTTCGTCACCTGCGCCGCGACTTTCCAGAGGTCATGGATCGTCATCTCATCCTGCAAAAGCGGTGCGGCGAACGATTGCAGATCCTTTTCGTCCACCGTCTCCTCGAGCCCGGTGAAATGCAGCGCTTTCACGGCGATGCGGACATCGCTGCCCTGCATCTCCGGGAGGTTCATCTCCACAGAGACGTTGGCGTCGTCCTTCTTCGGCACCCAGCCGCGCTGCTGATCGACGCCAGCCGCCACGCCGCCCGCCGTCAGCCCCGGCGGAGGCATCTCCGGCCCCGCCTCGGGCGCCGCTGCCGCCGGGAGCGGCGAAAGAGCAGCCGCGAGACCAGCGGCCACGGCAATCGATGGTTTCCAAGAATCCATTCCGAATCATCCTATCTAATTTTCATTTTATTTTCGTATACAGTTCGGCGCGAATCGTCTGATAATTAAATACAATACGTGATATTTATCACATATTAAGTCGCACGCCATCATTCAAGTGCGGAAAGTAGGATAATTATACGCCGTCTCCCTTAAATCTCCCATAAAAACTATCGTTCAATAAAAGTTATCCGCAACCTTTTTCTGCCAGCGTTTCCGATCGCTTGCAATTCCAACGGAAAACACGTAAAATAATAGTAGCGTGCCATTCGCACGCGAACGCATTTATCAAAACATCAAAGGGTGATTTTTTCATGAGCATCTTATCGAGATTCCTGCCGAAGAAGAAGCCGGTAGAGATCAAGAACAATATGCCGAAGGAGAAGGCGAACATCAAGAAGACATTCGGCGTCTACTGCCACAGCCATCACGGCACGTCCGGCGAAAAGCTCTGCCCGAAGTGCACGGCGCTGCTCGCGACCGTCATGACGCGCATGAACCGCATGAACCGCTGCCGCTACGGCATCACGAAGCCGATCTGCGACAAGTGCGAATTCGCCGGCCAGTGCTTCGGCGAGCGCCAGGCGCGCGAATTCCTGACGATCATGAACACGGGCAGCCGCAAGATGTACCTCAAGCATCCGGTCATGGCCGTCAAGCATAAGCTCGCGAGCATGGGCGTCGACTACGCGCGCTACGAGCAGCAGAAGAAGCTCGACGACAAGATCAAGGCGAAGGAGAAAGCCTCGAAGGAACGCGCGAAGGGCCGCAAGGAAAAGAAATGAAGAAAGCCTCCCGCGAGGGAGGCTTTTTCTTGCTCATTCACTTTTCGTTCACTTTTTCAGAAACCGCTGCACGGCCGGCCAGACGATGAGCGCCGCGACGGTATTGACCGCGCCCTCCATCAGAAGGCCCGGTGTCGAGGCGAGACCGGCAGCCACGCTCGCATAAAGCGCAGCGCCGAACACCGTATAAGCCGCCGCCATCCAGACGGAGGAAAGGACGAACGCACCCAGCACGCGCAGACGGCCGGCATTGCCGCGCCCGGCGATGCGCCAGACGATGTCCGCCATGAAGAATTTGATGACGAGCGTCGGCACGGCCCAGAGCAGGAAGCCGCCGAGCACATCGGAGAGCGCCGAGCCGAGGCACGCAGCAATCAGCGCCTCGCGCCGCCCGATGGAAAGCGCCAGCAGGAAGATGACGGCGTCGCCGAGATGCGCGTAGCCGAGCGGAATCGGGATGCGCGGCACGGCTCGCGCGCTGTGAAGGCGGGGCGCTGCTGCGCTCCTGCCGCGGCCGTAGATGTCGTAGAAATCATGAGAATGCCTCCTTTTGCGCCTCATTCTAGCGCAAAGGGGGGCTCCATGAAATATCCAGTTTGCAAAAATCATGCATGCCAGCCATGCCAGATTTTCACAATCAACTGGCAGCTGGCATGCAAGCGAAAGAAAGGAACACATCGTATGAACTACATTGTCACAAAACTCGTCACAGAAGGCGATTCGCAGGAATTCTCCATCCTCGGCCTCACGCAGGACGAGGGCCGCGCCGCGGAGATCGCGGCGGCCGCCTACAAGGAATACAACACGAATGCCTCGTTCCAGAATGTCGAAGTCATCACGGAATGGCTGCGCACGCGCAAGAAGCACTCGTTCCGCAAGGACAAGAGCCACCGCCTCCAGCTCGCGATCACGCCGCTCGAAGGCGAAACGCCAGAGGGCGGCAGCATCCTCGTCTACTCCGCTTCGCAGGAGCAGGATGAGCTCATGCGCAAGATGAGTCAGGCGCTGTTCGAAGGGACGAATGCGGCGCGGAGGAATACGGACGGGACGACGGTGTCATGCCCGTTGGAACAAGAATAACGATGTCGCACCCGCGGAAGATACTTCCTGCGATTTCATTGACGTACAAGGGCCCCCCGCCGCTCACGCGGCCCGTCCCCCCTCTAGAGGGGGGCTCAACATAAAGAGACCGTTGCAAATCTTGCAACGGTCTCTATTCTTTCAGTGGTGGGCAGGGATGGATTCGAACCATCGTAATCCGAAGATGACAGATTTACAGTCTGTTCCCTTTAACCACTCGGGCACCTACCCACAATATGGTGACCCAGGGGGGATTCGAACCCTCGACCCTTTGATTCGTAGTCAAATACTCTAATCCAGCTGAGCTACTGGGCCATATTGTAAAATATATATTTTTGAAGCACCAACTGACTCGGTCAGAGGAAGCTATTTGCCTATCGGCAAATGGCTAAAATATCTGTAAGCGCTGAAGCGCTAACAGCTATTTTATGGTGGGCCCACTTGGACTCGAACCAAGGACCGACCGGTTATGAGCCGGATGCTCTAACCAACTGAGCTATAGGCCCAAAACATTCCTATGATGCTTTCAAACAAAATGGAGCGGAAGACGAGACTCGAACTCGCGACCCCCACCATGGCAAGGTGGTGCTCTACCAACTGAGCTACTTCCGCATATTGGAGCGGAAGACGAGACTCGAACTCGCGACCCCCACCATGGCAAGGTGGTGCTCTACCAACTGAGCTACTTCCGCATCCATCCAGCGCCGAGGCTCACGGCCTCTCGCTGACTGACAAAATACATTATACGCATCCAGCGCCTCGAAGTCAAGCATTTTTTTGCAAAAACGAAAACTTTTTTGGAATACAGAAGCGCCGCATCTTTCGATGCGGCGCTTCTCACGTCTGGAACGGTCCTATCATTGCCTTGCACAAGTACGGAGGGAAGGGCGCATATCCACATTCATTTCCAGCTTCCGCTGCCGCCCTTCTGCATGGCTATTCTACATCATGCAACTCCCTCAGTCACCTTACCAACAACTTGGCAATCGAGCCACTCAGCTACTGCCTGCTGGTCTGAAGATTTTGCGGTCTTCTGATCACGGCCGACCTTGTCATCTGCAGCGGCAAAGCTTTTGAAACTCGAATGACCCATGAGCTTTGCTGCCTTGGTGAACTGCTTCGTGCGGACGGGGACGAATTTCGTTTCCATCCACTGGGAATATGTCTTGACTTTCATGTTGATTTCGCTCCTTGCTACTTGCTGTTTTTTCGGCCACCCGGTGATGACCCTCCTCAGTCCCTCGTTCCGGTGTGGTATCGCAAGCACCTTTCTCTTCGTTGCCTGCTTCTTTTCAACTGCAAGTACATCTTGCGATGATCCTCAAGAAATCAAGTACATGATGGAGATTTCGAAATAACCTCTTCTAAAACCTTCTACTGATCTGAACCGTCTTCCTTGAGTTCCTTTTCCTTATCTTTGACCTTATTATAGCCCCGGCTCGAATGTTTGTCAACATGTAACTCGTGTTTTTTATTGTACTTTGGATACAGTCGTACTTTCGCGTCAATTCCGCACGAATCAGAACATTTCACGCATCTGCAGGCAGAAAATTGGAGGATGCTGGTCTCAGCGTCCTCCATCGTGCAATCATTCGAGCTTGACGAGCGTGCGGCGGCGCTGCTCGAAATGGACGAGCTCCGTGTAGCCGAACGACTTCGCATAGGCGACAGCCTCGGCGTTGTAGGCGCCGCAATCCTCGGGCTTGTGCGCGTCCGATGTCGTGATGATCGGCAGGTCATATTTGCGCGCCATGCGCAGGAAATCGGGATACGGCGAGATCTCCTGGATCGGATAGCGGTAGTACGTGCCCGTGTTGATGTCGACGACCATCTTCGCCTTCGCCATCGCGCGCGCGACGCGCTCAAGGTACGGCGTGACGTCGAAGTCCGGCAGGTATTTGAAGAGACGGATGTTGAACGGATGGCCGAGCACGTCGTATTCGCCGCTCTCGGCAAGCTTTTCGACTTCTTCGGCATACCATTCGTAGATGTCTTCGAGCGGATGGCGATCCCATTCGGCCTTGATTTCCGAAGAGTCGTAAGCCCAGCCGCGCAGGAAGTGGACGGAGCCGATGACGTAGTCAAACGGGTAGTCCTTGAGGATGTCGTGCACCTTGTCCTGCTGCTGGAAATTGCAGACCTCGATGCCCGTGCGCACATTCGGATGGCGCTTGCGCAGCTTTTCCATGAAGCGGAAATAGTCGTCGAGCGTGTACTTGAACTTGTTCGACTTCAGCCATTTCTGCTGGAACGTGCCGATGAAACTGTCGTCGAGAATCAGGTCGTGATAGTAGAGCTCCTCGAACTCGGGGAACGTGTGGCTGTGCTCGCTGATGCCGATCTCGTCGAGGCCGCGCTTTGCCGCCGCCGTGAAAAAGCCTTCGGCCCAGTCCTCATCATAGGAGCCTTTTTCAAAATGCATGTGATAGTCGAGTTTCATCAGCACAAACCTTCTTTCATGAGCCATTCAATGCCCTTGAGCACACCGGCCTCGTCATTGCTGGCGGTCTCGTAGTTCGCGGCCTTCTTGACGGCGGGGTGCGCGTTCGCCATGGCGAAGCTGTATTTCGCCGCGCTCATCATTTCGAGGTCGTTGAGGTAATCGCCGAACACGGCGACCTCGTCGGGGCGCAGGTGGAATTTTTTCTCGACGGCCTGCACGGCGACGCCCTTGTTGATGTCCTTGTTCATGATGTCGAGCCAGTAGTCGCTTGACAGCGTGACCTGCTGCGGACCGCGATAGCCTTTGACGAGCGGCTCGATGCGGTCTTTCGAATGCGCCGTGACATCGTAGAGCGCGACCTTGATGCAGGTGTCCGTGACATCCTCGAAGCGGTCGACGATCTGTGCGTGCGTGTAATATTTCGCCATCTCGTCGATGTTCGGCCCCGTGTACTGGGCGCGCAGGACATAGGCATCTTCGAGACCGCAGTAGACGCAGAAAATGCCGGGGTCAGCGGCGTAGACCTTGTTCAGGATTTCGAGCGCGACATCGCGGTCCATCGGACAGGAAAAGACCTGCTCGCCGCGATAGCGGACGTTCGTGCCGTTCTCCGCGACGAAGAGAAACTCGTCCTTGTACTTTGCAAACGACTCGATCAGCGAGTAATACTGCCGCCCGCTCGCCGCGCCGAACATCACGCCGCGCCGCTTGAGCTCCGCCATCATCGCATCAAAGCCCTCGGGCAGCCGGCTCTGGCTGTCGAGCAGCGTGCCATCCATATCTGTGAGGATCAGTCTTACCATCCGTCTACTTCCTTTCCTGCTGTTTCTGCCTTCCATTATAGCATCCCGCCATTTCCCGCGTCCACGAGAAAATCATCCGAACGCGGCGCTGTTTTCTTCGACCGTGACTGTATGGTCTTTCTGGACGCGGAGGATTTTCGTGGCAAAGGCGCGCGCCAGCGCTTCGTCGTGCGTGGAAAAGACGATGGTCTTGCCCGCGGCCTGAAGGCTCTCAAGAAATGCATGGAAGCCCTCGATGCCGTCGTCGTCGAGGTTCGCCGTCGGCTCGTCAAACGTCCAGACGGCGGGATTCACCGTGAGGATGGCCGCCATCGCGACGCGCTTCTTCTCGCCGCCCGAAAGCGTGTAGGGCGCGCGGCTGCGCAGGTGACCGATGGCAAACATGCGAAGTGCATCCTCGGTGCGCTCCTGCACCTGCGCAACGTCGAGCCCCATCTGGCGCGGGCCGAACGCGAGCTCCTCTTCGACGGTCGGGCAGAACAGCATCGCGCCAGCGTCCTGCCAGACGTAGCCGATGCGCTGGTGGAACCATTTGCTGTAGCGATGCTCGCGCATCTTTTCGGCCGTGATTTCCGTGCCCTCGAAGAGATAGCGCCCCGTCTCGGGGAAATGGATGCCGTTCAGCAGAGAAAGCAGCGTCGATTTGCCCGCACCATTCGGGCCGAGGATGGCGATGGTGTCGCCGCGGCGGATGGTGAACGTGACGTGGCGGAGAGTGGGGGTGGCGTCGTAGGCAAAGCAGACGTCTTCGAATGTCAACATATCTTTCGAGCTCCTATCAAAAGAAAAAACCGGAGGGGCGGGTTGGGGGCCATACGTGCCGGTGAAGCCGCGGCAACGCATGGCTTCGTACGTTGCCTGCGAGAGGCGGCCGGCCTGGAGGTAGAGGCTGCCGAGCACGCCGCCCATCGCGCGGCTTTTCTGGCGGTTGCGGCCGATGGAGCGGAGCTTGAGCGCGAGGAGCAGGCGGCCGGCTTCCACGCCGAGCATGTAGAGCGAACGAAGCATCGTATCGAGCAGGAAGATGACGGTTTCCGGCACATGCAGCCGCGCGAGCGCCCGCGTGACGTCGTGCCACATGAGCGACTCCGCGAGCATCATGACGCCCGCCATCGTCAGGAACGACTTCCACGGCAAGAGAAGCGCGCGCCAGCCGCCCGCGCTCAGGAAGAAGGCCGGCAGCACGAGCAGGAGCGAGAACAGCGCCGCCGCGAACGCCCCGCCGAGGACGCGGCGGATGGCACGGCCGGAAAAGACCGCAAGGACAGCGAGTGCGACGGCTGTCGCGATGAAGAGCAGCGTCGTTGTCTGCGCAAGAACGATAAAGAGGATCCACGCAAAGAGCAATAAAAGCGCCCCGAGCGCGGGAATCCGGCTCGTGCGGCGCCCCTGCGCGCGCAGGGAAAACAGGATGTCCATGACACGCAAAAGAGACCGGGACAAGAATGCGTCACGGTCTCGCGAGGGATGATAGTCTTCGTCGTGTCTGGCCCAAGCGGGAAATATCGGTTCTACCTTCGCAGAATCCAATCCTTCAAATAGATGCATCCTACCTTCGACACTCCCCCCGCCGCTCACGCGGCCCGTCCCCCCTCTGTGAGGGGGGCTGACAATAAAGCAACGTTTTCAATTTTCCGCAGGAACGTCATAATTCGTTTCTTTCTTCTTGAACGATGCGAGCACTTTGAATGCGATGATCAAGAGTGCCGCGCCGAGGACGGCGGAGAGGACGTAGCCGGCCGCATCGGGCAGGCCGGTGACGGCGTAATCGGGGAGCAGCGCGTCAAACGAAAATCCCGTCTCCATGCCCTGCGGCGTGTAGCCGAGCGCCGCACCGGTATCCGTCGTCTCCGCAATCTCGTCGGCGCCCCATTCACCCCAGGCCGTGCCTTCGGCGAGCAGGCCGAGCGGCGTGCCGACAATCAGGAGCGCGACGAGCGCGTAGACAGCGCGGCTCGTCTTCGCTGCGACATGTGCCGCGCCGCGCACGACGTCGGGCGCAGTTTTCGCGAGGTAGCCGAGCACAGCCGTCGTGAAGACGACTTCGGCGAGGCCGAAGAGCGTGAGATGGCCGAGCATCATGGCAGGGAGGGAGACGCTGAGCGGATACGGGCAGTAGAGCGCTTGCCCCGCCGCGTCCTGAAAGAGCAGCGGCTGGACGCCGAACTCGACGGCCGCCGCGAACGCCGCGCCATTGATGCCGACATAGGCGCCGATGCCCGCCGCCGCGATGGGATGCGCCGGCATGAGCTTTTTCACGAGCGAATAGATGCCATAGCCCGCAAACGGCAGCACGAACGCCATGTTGAAGCAGTTCGCACCGAACGCGAGGATGCCGCCGTCGCCGAAGAACACAGCCTGCACAAGCAGAGCGACGCTGATGGCAAGACACGCCGCCCACGGCCCGAACAGCACGGCCAGCAGCGTGCCGCCGACCGCATGCCCCGTCGTGCCGCCCGGCAGCGGGATGTTGAACATCATCGCGAGGGAGCGGCAGCCGTTCCTTCGGGATCTCCTTTTTCACCTTCGAGACGGCCATATACCAGGCAGGCGCCATCGCGAGCGTCATGACGGCGCACGTCTCAGGGCTCAGGTAGTTTTCGGGAATATGCATAGGGATTGCCTCCTTTGGGTCAAAAAAATCGGGTACTCGTTTATCGTACCCGATTTCTTGAACGTTCGGAAGCCCCCTAGGGGGTAAGACATGCAAACTTCGGCTCCCTCTCAGAGGGAGCTGTCAGCGAAGCTGACTGAAGGAGTGTCGAAGGTAGGATACAGGAAATCACAGGATTGTTTCCTGCGGAGACGTACCTTCGCAGCTACACTCGAATTTATTGATGTGCCCTACCTCCGACACTCCCACCACCGCTTCGCGGTCCCCGCAAAGTCTCCACTGGAGACTTTGCGTCTCTGTGAGGGAGGCTGGAGTTGCGGGATTTTAGCAAAATCAGGCAATCATTCATCCTTTTCTGCCGTGGTA
>CACZFT010000027.1 GCA_902780535.1 uncultured Selenomonas sp.
GCTGCTGAACTCATAGAATCCAGCACAAAATCAACGAATATTGAAATCAGATATGTCATTCTGATTCTTTTACGACTTCATAACTCCCCACGCCCTCGACTTCAATGACATCCCCAGGAACGAGCTTCCGGCGTTTCGCGCTTTCGGTTTCGCCGTTGCGCTTGATCTGGCGGTTCTCGAGGAGGGTGCGGATGTCGCCGCCTGTGGTGGTGACGCCGGCCCATTTGAGGAATTGGTCGAGCTGGATGGTGTCGGTATCGATGGCGATTTTCTGTACTTCCATGATGACTCCTGTATATCGAAAAATCAATATTGGCGTGATTTTATTATTTCAATATGTATTTATTGATGAGGAAAACCCGCATCAATGCGCGGTTCGCATCGGCGTGACGATGTAGATGAAGTCGGGGTCGTCAGGCTCGGTGACGAGGACGGGCGCGAGAGGTTTCGTGAGGGCGAACGTGCAGCGCTTGCTTTCGAGGACTTTGAGAGCGTCGACGAGGTAAGCTGCGTTGAAGGCGATGTCGAGCCCCGGGCCTTCGATGTCGACGGGGATGTTCTCTTCCGCCATGCCGATGTCGGGGTTGCTTGAGGAGATGTGGAGGTTGCCATCGGCGAAGCTGAGCTTGACGACGTTGTAGTCGCCTGTGCGGCTGATGAGGTAGACGCGATCCATGGCGGCGATGAGCTCGGCTGTGTCCATGGTGACGCGGGTCGTGGAGTTCTTCGGGATGACGTTCGCGAACGACGGGAACGCGCCTTCGATGAGGCGTCCCGTGAGGTAGATGTTCTCGTACTGGAAGCTGATCTGGTTGAACGAGCAGGTGATCTCGACATCGCTCGGAACTTCGGATGTCAGGATGTGCAGGAGTTCGTTGAGCGTTTTCGCCGGGATGATGAGCTTCATCGTGCCGACCGGCGCGTCGAGGACGGTCTTTTTCACAGCGAGCCGGTGTGTATTTGTGCCAGCGAGCGTGATGGAGGTGTCGTCGATGTCCATGTTGACGCCCGTGAAGACAGGGCGGCTTTCGTCATTTGAGCAGGCGAAGACTGTTTTCTTGAACAGGGAGCGCAGGAGGTTGTCCTTGAGCGTGAAGTGCAGGTCGCCTTCGAGACGATGGACGCCGGGGTATTCGCTGGCGTTCATGGAGCGCAGCGTATAGTTGGCATTGCCGCCCTGGATGTGCGTGATTTTTTCCTGGCTGTCATAGTCGACGCGGACAGTGTCGCTCGGGAGGCGTCGCACGACTTCCTGCAGGTAGCGGCCGGAGAGCACAAGCTGTCCGGGTTCCTCGATGTCGGCTTCGAGCTGGTAGATGATGCCGATTTCATAGTCGGTGGCCTGGAGTTCAAGCTGGTTTCCTTCGGCTCTCAGGTAGATGCCCGAGAGGATGGGCGTCTGGGGTTTTGATGCGATGGCCTTGCTGACCGCTCCGATGGCGGACAGGAATTCTGGCTTCGGACAGGTGAATTTCATTTCGTGCCTCGCTCTCTTTGTTTTTAATAGGGCGTAAAATCTTATAAAAAATAGTTGTCGTAGTCGTAGGGCTTGTGAAAAAGTGGATAAGTGGCGGAAGTACTGATAAAATCCACCGGAAGGCTGTGGAAAGACCTGTGGGAAACAACGGTGGAATTTCAAGCGGTTATCCACATTGTCCACAGAGAAACGCACAGGAACGGGTTATCCACATTTCATCGACAGGATATCAAAAGGCCTGCGCACAACGTTATCCACAGGCCTTCGTTTACATCTTCTGGATGCGCGCGACGAGCTCCGTGAGAATCTTCGCGAGCTTGTCGTCCGTCTCTTTCTCCGTCTTGATCTTGTCGTAGGCGTGCAGCACCGTCGTGTGGTCGCGGCCGCCGAAGAACTGGCCGATGGACGGCAGGCTGCTCTCCGTCAGCTCGCGGCAGAGGTACATGGCGATCTGCCGCGGGAACGCGATGCTCCGGCTGCGCTTCTTCGAATGGAGGTCGTCGACCGGAATCTGGAAATATGACGCGACAATCTCCTGGATGATTTCGAGCGTAACCTCGCGCTCGCCGCCAGCCGGGAAAAGATCCTTGAGAGCTTCGGCTACGAGCTCCGTCGTGACGGGCTGCTTCGTCAGCGATGCATAGGCGACGACGCGTGTCAGAGCTCCTTCGAGCTCACGGATGTTCGTGTCGATGCGGTTTGCGATGGAAAACATGACGTCGTTCGGCACGTCGATCTGGTCGACCATCGCCTTCTTGCGCAGGATGGCGATGCGCGTCTCGAGGTCCGGCGCCTGGATGTCGGTGATGAGGCCCCACTCGAAGCGCGAACGCAGGCGCTCTTCGAGCTTCTCGACCTCTTTCGGCGGGCGGTCGGACGAGAGGATGATCTGTTTTCCTGCATCGTGGAGCGCGTTGAACGTGTGGAAGAATTCTTCCTGCGTGCTCGTCTTGCCGGAAATGAACTGGATGTCATCGACCATGAGCACATCAATCGTGCGATACTTGTCGCGGAAGCGCTCGGGATGGCCGTCGCGGATGGAGTTGATGAGCTCGTTCGTGAATTTTTCGCTCGAAACGTAGAGGACGCGCATCTCCGGATGGGTGCCCAGGATGCGGTGGCCGATGGCGTGCATGAGATGCGTCTTGCCGAGGCCGACGCCGCCGTAGAGGAACAGCGGATTGTAGCCGCGCGGATTGAGCGTCGAGGCATCGCCCGGCGCAATCGGCGACGGCAGGTCGGCTGCGCCCTTGCCGCGCGTGCCCTTTCCCTGCCCGCTGGAGGGCGCCGGGAGGACGGACGCCGCTTCTTCGTCATCGCCGTCTAAAAGCGTCGTCTGCACAGGCGCGTCCTCGTGGACGGCATCGGCGCTGACGCCCGCGGTGCTGCGGCGCGAGCCCTTGGCGGCCCGCTCGGCTTTCTGCACCTTGCGCGAGACGGCGCGCTCCGCCTCGGGCGCATCCTCGCCGAGCACATCGCTGACAGCGTCCTCGAGAATCGGCACGTAGCGGTTGAGAATCCAGTCTTTCGTGAAATCATTCGGCGCAGCGAGCTCGAGCTCGCCGCCATCGAGGCGCAGCGGCCGCACGGGCGCAAGCCATTTCTCGCAGGCGCTCTTCGAGAGCGACTCCTGCACCTTCTCGAGGATGCGGAGCCAGGTCACCTGGAGTTCTTCTGGGGGATTGGGCATAGAGGATGTTCCTTTCTGGATGCATATAATGGTAGGAATGTAATTTTTTTCTGTCCACAGGCTCGTATTTATCCACAATTTCATCCACAGTCTGTGGATAACTTCACCGGCATTGCAAAAAAAAACGAGCGCACGCGAGGCGGAAAAGTCGCCTCCGGCTCCGTCATCTGTGGGAGAAACGATGCACTGCATCCGGTGGATAACCTGTGGAAATATGGAAATCCGTGTCGTAGAATCAAGGAATATTTTAGCAGATGCAGCGGGAGTTATCAACAGGTTTTCGTGGCGGCGCGCCCTTTTCCACACCATTTGTCCACAGAACGGCCGCCGTTATCCACCGATTTCCGTGGAAAACGGCTTGACATCGCGCACTTTCTTGCTTTATAATCTGGAATAGCTAACAATGCGTGCGGGCAAAACCGCCGCTTGCAGAACACCACTTGCAGGGAGGTGAACGATTTGAAGCAGACGTATCAGCCGAACAACCATTGGCGCAAGATGACGCACGGCTTCCGCGAGCGCATGAAGACGAAAGGCGGCCGTCTCGTCCTGAAGAGAAGACGCCAGCGTGGCCGGAAGAAGATTTCCGCATAAGATGGACCAGGTCACCCAGCGGTGGCCTTTTTCCATTTTTGCAGACGCTTTTTTGTCCCGGGGAATCCGGGACTCCCAGAAATCAAAGAGCAGGAGATGGGCTGTCTTGGAAAAGAAACCGCAGGAAGCGCCGGGAAGGACGCTTGCGCGCAGCCGCATGCTGAAGCGCGCGGCCTCGTTCCAGCGGGTCTACCGCCTCGGAAAGTCCTATGCCGGACGCCATCTCGTGCTCTATGTATTCCGCGTGCGCGCGGGCGAGAAGAAGCTCAAGGGCGAGGTCGGCTTCGCGGCCGGCAAGAAGCTCGGCTGCGCTGTCCGCCGCGTGCGCGTCAAGAGGCTCCTGCGGGAGTGCTACCGCCTGCACCAGGCGGAGCTCGCGCCGCATCTCGCCCTCGTCCTCGTCGGGCGGCGGGCGGCCGTCGATGCCAAGCGGCAGGAAGTCGAGCGGTGCTACCTCTCGCTCTGCCGCCGCGCCGGCATCCTCAAGGGGCCGAGGGAGACGCGGCCATGAAAGCTGCGCTCCTGCTCCTCATCCGCTTTTACCGGGCGGCCATCTCGCCGCTCTTCCCGCCGTCGTGCCGCTACGTGCCGACGTGCTCCGCGTACGCGATGGAAGCCATCGAGAAATACGGGGCATGGAGAGGCGGGTGGATGGCAGTCAAGAGAATCTTGCGGTGCCATCCCTTTCACAAAGGCGGTTATGACCCAGTGCCATGAAACTCGTTTGGCAAGTGCTCCCAACTACTCCCCCAGTCAGCTTCGCTGACAGCCCCCTCTAGAGGGGGCCTGAATAAAGACTCCGTAAGCTCGAAAATGATTTTTTGAAATGGACGTGATGAATTGCAAGAATTCTTTTCCTCCGTGTTTGCTCCGATAGAATCGATTCTCGGCTTCATCCTGCAGCTCCTCTATGATCTGACGGACGTCGCAGGTTTCGGCAGCTACGGTGCGGCCATCATCCTCCTCACCATCCTCGTCAAGATGTGCCTCTACCCGCTGACGGTGAAGCAGATCAAGTCCATGAAGGCGATGCAGGAACTCTCTCCGAAGATGAAGAAGATCCAGGAGAAGTACAAGGACAACCCGCAGGTCATGCAGCAGAAAATCGGCGCGCTCTACAGCGAGGCCGGTGTCAACCCGCTCGCGGGCTGCCTGCCGCTCCTGATCCAGATGCCGATTCTCATGGGCATGTACTACGCCCTGTTCAACTTCCAGTATCCGACGCCGGAAGCGGCCGAGTTCCTCTGGCTGCCGTCGATGTCGGAGGCCGATCCTCTGCACATCCTGCCGGTCCTCGCGGCCCTCACGACGTACTTCCAGACGCGCCAGACGTCCGACATGAGCAACACACAGATGAAGATGATGGCCTACATGATGCCGCTCTTCATCGGCTTCATCAGCTGGAGCTTCGCCTCGGGCCTCGTCCTCTACTGGGTCGCCATGAACTGCTGCCAGATCGTGCAGCAGTGGTGGATGTACCGCGGCAAGGAAAAGCCGAACGCCAAGAAGGCCGACGCGAAAAAGGAGGAGGCATAAATGGCAGCGCAGGAAGCGACGGGAAAGACCGTCGAAGAAGCAGCCAGAAAAGCCCTCTCCCTCCTCGGCTGCACGCGCGATGAGGCGACCGTCGAAGTCCTCGAAGCCCCGTCAAAAGGCTTCTTCGGCATCTTCGGTGCGCATCCGGCAAAAGTGCGCGTGACGAAGAAAGAAGTGGCGGCCTCTCAGACGGCCGTGCCCCGCAGGGAAAAAGCAACGGCCGCAGCCCCCGCTGCGCGTCCAAAGCAGCAGCCCGCCGCGCCGAAAAGCGGCAGCGCGGAAGCATCCGCAAAGCATGCGAGTCAGCCGATGAAGGCGGCGGAGCGCGCCGACCATGCGGAAAGCACCGCCTCGGAGCCTGCCGAGCGTGCAGAAAGCGCCGGTCCCTCCGACCGTCCGTGGATGCCGCCTGACGAAAGCGGCGCCATCGACACGCCGTACAGCGAGCAGCGCTCCTATGGCGTCACGGCCACGACGCCGCCTGAGGCAAAGCCCTTTGGCGACGGCCGCGAGAACCATCGGGAACGCTGGAGCAGCCGCCGCGACGACCGCGACAATGATCACCGCGACCGCCATGGCCGCCGTTCACGCCGCGACCGCCGCTCGTATGACGAAGACCGTCCGAGCCGCCGCGACTTTCACGAAGACACCGTCGCCGCTGCACCGGAAAAGCCTGCGACGCCGCCCGTCCCCGTCACGCCCGACTATGAGGGCGTCGCTGAGGACGATCTCACGCCGCGCCAGCGCGCCGAGAAATTCCTCTGCGAAGTCTTCCGCTGCATGGGCCTCGACGTTGCCATGACGCTCCAGGAGACGGACGAAGGCTCCATCTACAACCTCCAGGGCGACGGCCTCGGCATCCTCATCGGCAAGCACGGCCAGACGCTCGATGCCCTGCAGTACCTCGCGAACCTCGCCGCGAACAAAGGGCGCGAAGACGGCCGCATCCACGTCATCCTCGATGCCATGGACTACCGCAGCCGCCGCGAAGAGACGCTCCGCCGCCTCGCGGGCCATCTCGCAGAGAAGGCCTGCCGCATCCACGCCGAAGTCCGCCTCGAACCCATGAACCGCCACGAGCGCAAGATCATCCACATGGCGCTCCAGGGGAGCTCCCGCGTCTCGACCTACAGCGACGGCGACGAGCCCTACCGCTGCGTCGTCATCGCTCCGAAGAAGAAGCGCCGCTACCGTCCCAGAGGGGAACGGAACGCGGAAAGCGCCGAGCGCGTGGAAGAAGAATAAGAAAAGCAAGAAGGGATGGTTGCACGAAAGCATGTGCGGCCGTCCTTTTTTTCGTAGAAAGAATAAAAGCCTCCCTCTCAGAGGGAAGCTGCTGAAAAACCCCTTGTACAGTGGACACTACATTTTCTGAAGTTTTTTCAGGAAAATACATACAAGATATTGACCGATAACTCAGATTATAAGTCAGAGGGAGGGGGACCGCGAAGTGGTGGTGGGAGTGTCGAAGGTAGGGCTTGGCAATTCATTCGATAGTATCTGCGAAGGTATGTCTTCGCAGGAGGCAATCCAGCTATATCCCACGTACTACCTTCGACACTCCCCCAGTCACCTGCGGTGACAGCCCCCTCTGAGAGGGGGCCTGGATGATACGGAACATTCGGCATAAAAAGAATCATTGATAGAAGGAGCAGTTTTCATGCCATCATATCAAGACACCATCGCCGCCATCGCGACGGCGCCCGGCGCGGCGGGCATCGGCATCATCCGCGTCAGCGGCGCAGAGGCGCTCGCGGTCGCGGACCGCGTCTTTGCCGCCGCCTCGGGCACGCCGCTCGCGAAAACCCCGGGCGGCCGCGCCGTCTATGGGCACATTGTCGGCGAGCATGCCGAGACCATCGACGAAGCCATCGCCCTCGTCATGCGCGCGCCGCACTCCTACACGCGCGAAGACGTCGTCGAGCTCCAGTGCCACGGCGGCAGCACCGTGCTCCGCCGCGTGCTCGGCCTCGTGCTCGCCCACGGCGCCCGCCTGTCCGAGCGCGGCGAATTCACGAAGCGCGCGTTCCTCTCCGGCCGCCTCGACCTCTCGCAGGCGCAGGCCGTCATGGACGTTGTCAGCGCCCGCACCGACCGCGCCCTCTCCGTCGCCGAGAGCCACCTCGCGGGCCATTTCTCCGGCCGCATCCAGGCCATGCGCGACCGCTGCCTCGCCATGATCGCCCACCTCGAAGCCGCCATCGACTTCCCAGAAGACGACATCGACGACATCGCCATTGATGAAGTCGAGCGCGGCGTCACAGACATCCGCACCGACATCCGCAAGCTGCTCGCGACCGCCCACACGGGCCGCATCCTGCGCGACGGGCTCCTGACCGCCATCATCGGCAAGCCGAACGTCGGCAAGTCGAGCCTCCTCAACGCGCTTCTCCGCGAAGACCGCGCCATCGTCACCGACATCCCCGGCACGACGCGCGACAGCATCGAGGAGACGGCCGACATCGGCGGCGTGCCGCTCCGCATCATCGACACGGCCGGCATCCGCGAAGCCACGGACGCCGTCGAGCGCATCGGCGTCGAAAAAGCGCGCGACTACGCCAGCCGCGCCGCCCTCATCCTCGCCCTTTTCGACGGCAGCCAGCCGCTCACGGACGAAGATCGCGAAATCCTCCAACTCATCGAGGGCAGGCAGGCCATCGTCCTCCTCAACAAAGCCGACATCGGAGAAGTTATTACAAAAAAGGAAATCTGCTCGGCAATTTCCAGCCTCCCCCATTGGGGGAGGTGCCCCGAAGGGGCGGAGAGGGTAGCGCCGCAACGAGAAGCTTCAACGTCGGGGTTCTCTGACATCCCCATCCTTTCGATTTCCACAAAGGACGAGCGCGGCTTCGATGCCTTGACCACCGCCATCACGCGCATCGCTGGGCTGACCGAGACGCCCGAGGAAAGCTGCGTCTCCGGCGAACGCGACGCCGCGCTCCTGCGCGCGGCCGACGACCACCTGCGCGCCGCCCTCGAAACCATAGGCCGTGGCCTTTCTGCCGACTTCATCTCCATCGACCTCCGCTCCGCCTGGGAGAAGCTCGGCGAAATCACTGGCGAAACCGTCGGCGAAGACATCATCGACGAGATCTTCTCAAGGTTCTGCATCGGAAAATAAAGACGAAAACAAAGGCATCTTGAAAGTTCAAGATGCCTTTGGTATAATACAGATAAAGAGAAAGCCGACGGTGTAGGGTCGTCAGCTTCCTCATTCGTTGATAGATGAACTATGCTAGAGAGAATTGAGGAGAGGCATTTGACCGAACAAGGCTTCTTCGACTCATCAGGACTTAGCGATGGTCGCAATCAGCGTAGCGAGCGCTATCAACAGTGACAGCTTTTCGTACAGCGTCATACGAATCACCTCTTCCCTTCGAAGAGGAAACCGGCTCCGTCGGCATACCGATTGTACCACGGGGCCCTTGGATTTTCAAGCCCGCTCAGTTTGAGCGGGCTTTTTCGTCAGGAGGAAATACATTGCAATTTACAGCTGGAACGTATGATGTCATCGTCATCGGCGCAGGCCATGCGGGCGTGGAGGCGGCGCTGGCGGCGGCGCGGCTCGGGTGCCGGACGCTCTTGGCGACGCTCTCGATGGACAATATCGCACTCATGCCGTGCAACCCGTCCGTCGGCGGCCCCGCGAAAGGCCATCTCGTGCGCGAGGTGGACGCCCTCGGCGGCGAGATGGACAAGACGTGCATCCAGTTCCGCATGCTCAACACGGGCAAGGGCCCGGCCGTCCACGCGCTGCGCGCGCAGGCCGACAAGAAGCTCTACCAGTTCACGATGAAGGAGACGTGCGAGAACACGGAGAACCTCGACGTCAAGCAGATCCTCATTACCGACCTCCTGCTCGAGGACGTGCCTGCGGGCGAAAGCGCGAGCGCGGCGGGCGGCACGGCGCCGAAAAAGCGCGTCCGCGGCGTCGTCGTCGAGACGGGCGAGGTCTATCTCGCGCCTGCCATCGTCATGGCGACGGGCACGTACCTCAAAGGCCGCATCATCATCGGCGAGCATACGTACAGCGGCGGGCCGAACGGCCAGCGCCCCGCGATGAAATTCTCGGATTCCCTCACGGCGGCCGGCATCCGCCTCATGCGCTTCAAGACCGGCACGCCCGCCCGCGTCGATGCGCGGACGCTCGATTACGACAAGATGCAGCTGCAGCCTGGCGACGACGAAGCGCGCAATTTCTCTTTCATGAGCGACATCACGACGCGCGAGCAGGTGCCGTGCTACCTCACGTACACGAACGAGGCGACGCACAAGATTCTGCGCGACAACATGGATCGCGCCCCGATGGCGAACGGCATCATCGAGGGCGTCGGCCCGCGCTACTGCCCGTCCATCGAGACGAAGATTCTGCGCTTTCCCGACAAGGACCGTCACCAGCTCTTCCTCGAGCCCGAGGGCCTGCATACGAACGAAGTCTACGTGCAGGGCATGAGCACGTCGATGCCGATGGACGTCCAGCTCGCGTTCCTCCACACTATCCCCGGCCTCGAGCACTGCCACGTCATGCGCGCGGGCTATGCCATCGAGTACGACTGCATCGACCCGACGCAGCTGAAACCGAGCCTCGAGTTCAAGGCCGTGCGCGGTTTCTTCTCGGCCGGACAGGCCAACGGCACGTCGGGTTACGAAGAGGCCGCCGCGCAGGGCATCATCGCGGGCATCAACGCCGCGCAGTTCGTGAAAGGCGAGGCGCCCGTTGTCCTGCGCCGTTCCGACGCCTACATCGGCGTGCTCATCGACGACCTCGTCACGAAGGGCACGCACGAGCCCTACCGCATGATGACGAGCCGCGCCGAGTACCGGCTGCTGCTGCGGCAGGACAACGCCGACATGCGCCTGACGCCGATCGGCCGCCGCATCGGCCTCGTCAGCGATGCGCGCTGGGACCGCTTCCTCCAGAAAAAAGCTGCCATCGACGACGCGCTGAAGCTGCTCCATGAAATGACGCTCACGCCGAGCACTGCCCAGAACGCCGCGCTCGAAGAAGCCGGCATCGCCCCCATCCACAGCGCCACGACCGCCTACGACCTGCTGAAGCGCACCGAAGTCACCTACGACAGCCTCCGCGCAGCGCTCCCCGACCTGCCTGCACTCGCGAAGGAAGTCCGCGACCAGGTCGAAATCCAGAGCCGCTATGAAGGCTACATCAAGAAGCAGCAGGAGCAGGTCGCGCATATGGAGAAGCTCGAAGCCAAGCATATTCCAGAAAATATAAATTATAATCATGTGCCGAGCCTCCGCGACGAAGCCCGCGAAAAGCTTCAGAACATCCGCCCCGAAAGCCTCGGTCAGGCCAGCCGCATCAGCGGCGTCTCGCCCGCCGATGTTTCCGTGCTCATGGTGTGGCTCGAGCAGCAGCGGCGGATGAAGTGAGATTTTTGCAGGGATTTCTGCCCCGGGCATCGAATGTTTCACCTAGCATCTTTGTTTGACAGGGGGAGAAGTCTATGGAGGATGAGAAGAAACCGCAGGATGTCCCGGAGAACGGCGAGCCCGCACCGGAGCATCATCGCCTGCGGCGCCATCGCAGGAAGCATATCCGCCGCAGGCACCGGCGTCCGAAGGGAACGCCCCGCAGGCCATCCTCGTCGGCATCATCGTCGTGCTCGTCATCGCGATCGGCGCTTTTGCTTACAAGGAACTGACGGGCAGCTCCGGCAAGGGCAGCAACCCTTCGCTCGCGCAGCAGACATCGTCCTCTTCGGGCGCGGCGGCGCGGCAGATGCAGTCGGAACTGTGACCGCATGGGGAACAAGCGCGTGAAAGTGCAGACCTTCAGCGGGCAGGCAACGCTCTCGTCGGCGAGCGGCAGCTGGCACATCGTGGATATGAATGTCAAGAAGCAGGGAGAACACATGGAATGAGAAAGCAGTTATCTAGAAGGCCGCGCAGGAAGAACCGGACGCCCCTCGTCCTTGCGGTCGCCTTCGTCCTCGTCCTCGCCGCCATCTGCGGCGCGCTCTATGCGAGCCGTGCGCTCACGGATAGAGAAGTGGGCGGCTCACAGCAGGCGGTATCGTCTGGCACAGCGAAAGCGCCGCAGACGCTCGACGAACAGGCGGACGCCATCGTCCGCGAGATGTCGCTGACGGAGAAGGTCGGCCAGATGGTGATGATTGGCGTGCAGGGCACAGACCTCACGGACGACAGCAAGTTCATGCTGCGCCAGTTCCACATCGGCGGCGTGCTGCTCTTTGACCGCAACCTCGAAAGCGCGGAGCAGACGAAAGCCTTCATTTCGCACATGCAGGACTATGCGCAGGGCGAGGAAGCGCATCAGAAAGTGCCGCTCTTCATCGGCATCGACGAAGAAGGCGGCGACGTCGTGCGCGGCAAATCTTTCATCGCGCCGCCGCCGTCGCAGCTCGAAATCGGGCAGACGGGCGATCCGGGCGAGGCCGCGCGCAGTGCGGAAAAAACGGGCAAGGCGCTCAAGAATCTTGGCATCAACGTGAACTTCGCACCCGTCGCCGACGTCGGCTCGCCCGACCGCCGCTCGTTCTCGAAAGACGCGACGAAAGTGACATCGTTCGTCGGCCGTGCGGCCGATGGCTATGAAACGGCGGGCATCCTCTACGCGTTCAAGCATTTCCCCGGCATCGGCAAGGGACGCGTAGACTCGCACAAAGAGGTCTCGACCGTCGATGCCTCGATGCAGACGCTCGAAAGCGAAGACCTCGCGCCGTTCCGGAAGATGATTGAGACGAGGAAGCCGGAGAACATGTTCATCCTCGTCTCGCACCTCATCTACCCCGCCATCGACGCCGAGCACAGCGCGAGCCAGTCCCGCGCCGTCGTCACGGAGCTCCTGCGCGAAAAGATGGGATATCAGGGTATCATTATCACGGATGATATGGAAATGGGTGCGGTGGCGAACCATGCGCCCTACCGCCAGCTCGGTGTCAATGCTGTGAAGGCGGGCGTCGACATCGTCATGGTCTGCCATGAATACGAGCACGAAAATGACATCTACATGGGCATTCTCGAAGCCGCGCAGAATGGCGAGATCAGCGAGGCGCAGATTGATGCGTCCGTGAAGCGTATCGTCAAGGCGAAAATTGCGCACGAACTGTGACGGATTCATTTTATGTGAACCGGGAAATAGCAAGCTGCCGTATCGAAGATGGAAATACGTCTTCGATACGGCAGCTTTCCTTTGCAGATATTTTGTTGCGATGAGGAATCAGAGCTCGGAATAGCCGACGCCCCAGAACTGCCAGATCAGTGCAGATGGTAGAACTCCATCCCATAGGCAAGTTCGAAGGCTTTTTCGCCAGCGGGCATACTGATGCCGGTCTCGGCCCAGCAACCGTTCGGATCAAGGTAGCGCCAGTCGCTGGAGCCGGTATGGCGGTCGATGTACATCTTTCGCAGGTCGTAGTTGTAGAAGAAGCGCATGGTCTGGACTTTGGAGATGGATGTGTTGCCACGGCTGGCATTGGGGACGGTGCAGACGTTGATGGCAATGATGTACTGCGGCGGGTTGTACATCTGGACGTTGAGGCTGCTCTTGTCTACATACCAGCCGGTATCCATGTGGGCATCAACTAAGATGTAGTTGCTGTCGCCACCGAGATATGTCTGGTACGAGGCGAACGCACTCGTGGCCGTCGCAACAAGCAGAATCATTGTGCAGAGAAACAGACGGATGGTTTTTGTCATGGGATGACCCTCCTATAAAATTATTCATTCAAGCATTCTACACATATTGTTGAAATTCCTGCTATTCATTATGAAGGGCTTGGCAAGCCTGAGGTGCTGCGTCTTTTGAATAAAATATTATTTTAGAGCAAGGATTGAAAAACATTACGGGGGGGTTATAATAAGACGGAAGTATGTTTTCAGGGGATTTTCAGGAGGGAAATGTTATGAGCGAGGAGACAAAATTTGAATGCCCGAATTGTCATTCGGATAATATCCAGAGCTTTGAAGTTGCTTACCGTAATGGCGTGACAACGTCTTCGTCCACGACGACAGGGCTCGGTGTTGGCAGCGGCGGCGGACTTGGCCTTGGAACGGCAAAGACGACGGGTACGAGTGTATCGCAGATTGCACAGGAGGTAGCACCACCGGCAAAAAAAGGAATCGTCAAGAAATTTTTGCTGATCGGTATCATCCTGATGTTTCTTTTGAGCGCGATCTTGGGCTCGGTAAGCAACACGCTGGGTTCCATTGGTGCGCTGCTGGGGTGGGTCCTTTCGGGAGCATTTGTCTATAAGACAGCGTATCTCTGGAATCGTGATGTTTATCCACAGCTTCTCGATCAGTGGCATCATTCGTATATCTGTTTCCGTTGTGGTCAGCATTTTACAATCTGATGGATTTGTGGCTTCGATTTCCCCTGCACATTGGTGCGGGGGATTTTTCATAGGAGGAACGCATGAATAGATTCCTTTGGTTATTCACAGATGTCGGCTGTGCGGTTGTCATCATTGTATTTGCTTGTGTTTTCGCTACTACAGCAGCGCTCAGCCAGGCTGTGACAGATATTCACATGCAGTTTTCAATGCCAGATGATGCGGCGTTTGCAACCGATGATTATCTTGAGGCGGCAGAAAAGCAGGCGGACAAGTTTCTGAAAGAGCGTGAGGCTGTGGTTTGGCAGCAGCTTGGGTTCCAAGAGAAGAGTTTTGAGAAAAAATATGATCTCAGCATTGCGTCGAAGAAGAAAAAAGTGGAGGATCGCGTCATCTATAAAGGCAATGGCGTTTATCAGACGCAGACGGTCGTCCAGATTGAGCTTTCATCGTCTATTCATCCTGGCATACAACCGCAACATATTGTGCGCGAGTACCTCGTTACGCTTCGTGCACGGCCAGAGCGGCGATGGTATGGAGAAGTTGATATGAATTGGGAGTTCATAGATATGCAGCAGCTCCGCATGACGCCGGATGAAGGAGCGGTAGAAGCTATAGTTTCAGGCTTTCAGTGAGCTTGTAACGCGCAAGCATCAACAGTTGTCGAGTATGTTTGTTATCAAACAGCACACCCCGCATACATCTTGCAAGATGTATGCGGGGTGTTGTATACTAATCTGTATGAGAAGCAGCTACCAAGCGGTCGGCGGTTGGAGTTTTGCGCCTCGCAGAAAGGTCGGAATACCTTGAGAGCGAGGTGATTCGGATGGGAGAGACGATTGTCGTCCTTTTCCTGATGCTCTGCATTTTATTTGTGTTGAGAAAACAATAACCGCCCCCGGGAACCAACCTAAGGCGGTTATGTCTATGAGATAACCAACTGCGCGAGGCGACCAACCGTCAACCGGTGGTTGCTTCTCTTACTACGTATTTTACATCAGACGCCTGGAATTTTCAAGAGAAATCGGCAGGAAGGGAGGTCCCTCCATGGACTTGCGCGTGGTGAATTTTGTGCTTGCCAGGCTCGTGCTGGCGTCGATGGCGGTGCTTTGCGTGCCGCTTTTGCTGGCGCTCGTCTGGGGCGAGGAGAGTGCGCGGGCGTTTGCGCTTTCCATCGGGCTGTCGCTCGCGGTCTGGGCGCTGCTCGTCTCGCATGCGCGGGCGAAGGTGGATGCCATCACGATGCGCGAGGGCATCGCGATCACGGGGCTCGGCTGGGGCGTGGCGACGGTGCTCGGCATGATGCCGTATGTGTTCGGCGGGCATCTCGGCTTCCTCGATGCGTTCTTCGAGAGCATTTCGGGCTTCACGACGACGGGCGAGACGGTGCTGCCGTCCATCGAGACGCTGCCACAGAGCATCCTGTTCTGGCGGAGCCTGACGCAGTGGTTCGGCGGGCTCGGCATCATCGTCATCTTCATCGCGCTCCTGCCGCAGGCGGGGCAGAGCACGGTCCACATGTACAATGCGGAGTCGTCGGGCCACGAGCGCGTGATGCCGCGGCTGCGGGAGATGACGGGTGCGCTCTTTCGCATCTACACGGCGTTGACGGTGCTCTGCGCTGTGATTCTCTGGCTCTGCGGCATGGATGCGGTGACGGCGGTCAATCATGCGCTTGCGACGCTCGGCGCGGGCGGCTTTTCGACGTACGACGCAAATGCGATGGCGATCGACAATGTCTGGATTGAGGGCTGGATGTCTCTCTTTATGTTCCTTGCGGGCGGCAATTTCGCGCTGTATTACAAGGTCTGGAAAAAGGGGCCGCATGCGCTCGTGCGCAATACGGAGTTCCGCGCGTACCTTGGCATCATCGTGGTCGCGACGCTCTTGGTGACGGTCAATCTCATGCTGGCGCGGGGGCTGACGGCGGGCGGGGCGCTGCGCTTTGCGGTGTTCCAGGTGACGTCGCTTTCGACGACGGGCTTCGTGTCAGCGGATTTCGATACGTGGCCGCCGCTTTCGAAGTGCGTGCTGCTGCTCCTCCTTTTCATCGGCGGCTGCGCGGGCTCGACGGCGGGCGGGTTCAAGGTGACGCGGGCCGTGCTCCTCGTCAAGAACGCGGCGAACATCCTGCGCGTGAAGCTCCATCCGCGTGCACTCGCGGTCGTGCGCATGAACGGGCACAAGGTTGGCGTGTCGGAGCTGCACCGCGTGGGCTACTTTTTCTTCCTATATTTATTGACAATCACGGTGTTCGCGCTTTTTTACACGCTCGTGGGCGTGCCACTCTTTGACGCGATCGGCATCAGCATCACGACGCTCGCCAATGTGGGGCCCGCGTTCGGCGTGGCGGGCGCGACGCAGACGTTTGCAGGGTTCCCCGATGGGATGAAGCTGGTGCTCTGCTTTGAGATGCTGCTCGGGCGCCTCGAAATCCTGACGCTCCTCGTCATGCTGCGGCCGGAGTTCTGGCGCACGCGGCGGCAGTGGTGATGCACGGATGTGCATCGTGCGTGCTGGGGAGTTCGTCACACTTTGTTAATGTTATTTTATTTTTCGCGGCGATGGAAGGAAATCTTCTGTTCGCCGCGAATTATCTTCATAAAGACGGAGCATCAAATCGATGGAGATTTCGTATCGGTTTCATAGAGAATTCGTCATGGGAATGCGTTGTTGGGAAGAATTTTTGGGAAAGGAATGGTAATATGAGATGGATGGATGACATGAAGGTCGCCTACAAGCTGTTCTTGCTCGGCATCATTGCCGTCATCGGTCTTTTGGGCACGAGCATTGCGGGGTACCTGGGGCTGAAATCGGCGCAGGAAGACATCAATACGATGTACGAGTCGAGCGTGCAGAGCCTCGATTACGTCGGTAATGCGATGACGGGCATGCGCTATGCGCAGGGCATGGCGGTCATCATGACGACGTGCCGCGACGACAATGCCCGCCTGCAGGACCTCAAAGGGAAATATGAGACGGGCGTCAAGATGGTCGAGGACAGCATCGCGGGATATGATGCCATCCCCATCGAGGATCCAGAGACAGATACCCTGATGGAGACTGTCAAGGGCAACTGGAAGGATTTACATGCGACGCTCGACAAGTCGGTGCAGCAGTCGATGGCCGGCCAGTATGACGAGGCGCTCGCGACGTATTCGGCGGCCGGCGCGAAGCAGAGCGGCGCGCTCGGCGCGAACCTCGCAAAGCTCGGGCAGATGGAGCATCAGGGCGCCATCGACCTCAAGGCGAAGACGGATGCTGACACGTCCGCGACCATCCGCAACATCATCATCATGGTCGTTGTCGTGCTCGTCATCCTCATCGCGGTGTGCCTCGTCACGGCGCAGAAAATCACGGAGCCGCTCGCGGTCATCGTCAGCGCCTGCCGCAAGATGCGCGACGGCGATTTCCGCGAGACAGGCTATCAGACGGAGCGCGGCGACGAGTTCGGCGAGATGCTGCATGACTTCGCCGACATGCGCCGCACGGTTTCCAGCCTCATGAAGACGACGAACGAGACGGCGCAGCAGCTCGCAGCGTCGTCTGAGGAGCTCACGGCGAGCGCGCACCAGAGCGCGCAGGCGTCGGAGCAGGTCGCCAACAGCGTCACGAATGCGGCGCAGGCGTCGGCCGAGCAGCAGCAGTACATCGCGGATTCGGAGGAAAGCGTCGGCAAGACGGTCACGTCCGTCGACCGCCTGCATGCGACGGCCGATGCCGTCGAGAGCGACGCGCGCACGGCGCACAGCCGCGCTGTTGAGGGCGGCAAGAGCGTCATGGACGCCGTCCACGACATCGAGAGCGTCGAGACCATCGTCAAGAGCAGCGCGCAGACCGTCGACCAGCTCGGCAAGAGCTCGCAGCAGATCGGCTCGATTGTCGAGACCATTTCGGGCATCGCCGAGCAGACGAACCTCCTCGCGCTGAACGCCGCCATCGAGGCCGCGCGCGCAGGCGAGCATGGCCGCGGCTTCGCCGTCGTCGCCGACGAAGTCCGCAAGCTCGCCGAGGCCAGCCAGACAGCGGCCCAGCAGATCACCGACCTCATCACGGGCATCCAGAAGGACACGGAGGCGGCCGTCGCCTCGATGCAGTCCGGCAGCGAGGCCGTCCAGAGCGGCACGGCTGCCGTCGCCCAGCTGAAAGACGCGTTCGCCGAGATCGAGACGGCCGTCCAGAACGTGGCGCAGAGCGCGAACGACATGGTCGCCGAGCTCGGGCAAGTCGGCACGCAGACGGGCGTCGTGAAAGAGAAGACGCAGCAGATCGCCGGCAACGGCGGCAAGGTCGTCAACGAGATGGAAAGCGTCTCGGCGGCATCCGAGCAGCAGAGCGCGTCCGCAGGCGAAATCGCGACGGCGAGCGATTCGCTCGCCCAGCTCGCGCAGAAGCTCTCCGAGTCGCTGTACAAGTTCCAGTATTGAAGTTGTTTTTTGTCGGGCTCCCTCGCAGAGGGGGCCTTTTTGATACGGATTCTGCTTTCCCGGTTGACAATCAAAATCCCCTGCCATACAATGAGAGGTACATGTTTTGCAGATTGTCAGGAAAGTGGAAGGTGAAAGGATGCTCAGACAGATGGTGGGGCTCGTGCTCGGGGCGCTGCTGCTGCTCTCGGCCGAGGTGTGCTCGGCCGAGGACATGCGCTTCGTGGATGCGAATGACTACACGGGCTACTACGTCGATGCGGGCTCGGTGAACTACGAGTCGACGGCCGCGTGCAACGCGGTCATCGCGGTCATCAAAGCGGACCGCAACCGCATGTTCCGCTACACGATGCATTTCGACCGCGGAAACGCCACCTACCAGATTCTGTCCTCGGAAGTCCTCGCCTACGACACAAAGACCGTGCTTTCAAAGAGCGGCGCGGACGGTGTGCTCCGTCCCTACGCCGTCTCGTCGCCGATGCGGCGCATCGTGGATTTCATCTACGACGAATTGCCGCACGGCGCTCTGCCCGCCCCGCCTCCGCCGCCAGCCCCGGCACCTGCCGATGATGGCGGAGACAGCGGGGAAGGGGACGGGAATTAAGGATTGCAGAATGGGACGGCATAAAAAAAAGACGCTGCAACAACTGCAGCGCCCTCCAAAGAAAAGCAAGAACAAATAAAATAAGTGCTTTTGAGTAGGTCGGTTTCCCGACTAGCTTCATCATAGCACCTGCGGGCAGGTTTGTCCAGCAGATTTTCAGGCTGTTTTCAGTTTTTACGAGAACTTTACCGAGACTTTGAAAATGCGCGATGGGAGGCGCTTTTTATGTCGGAAACAGCAGCACTCAAACACCGGACAGCATGGCTGTCCATTTTTTCAAATACGACGCTCGTCGTGCTGAAGCTCATCGTCGGGCTCTACGTCGGCGCTGTCAGCCTCATCTCGGAGGCGCTTCACTCGGGCACGGACCTCATCGCGGCGCTCATCGCGTTCTGGGCCGTGCGCAAGTCCGACGCGCCGCCCGACCTCGAGCACGACTATGGGCATGGGAAATATGAAAACCTCTCGGCGGCCGTCGAGGCGCTCCTGATTGTCGGCGCGGCCATCGGCATCGTCTACGAGGCGGTCAACAAATTCGCGACGGGCGAGGTGCCCGAGACGCTCAGCTACGGCATCGCCATCATGATTGTGGCCATCGTCGTCAACTTCGCCGTCTCGCGGCGGCTGCTCTACGTCGCGAAAATCACGGGCTCGCAGGCGCTCGAAGCGGACGGCCTGCACCTGACGGCCGACATCTGGACGTCGGTCGGCGTCCTCATCGGCCTGCTGCTCATGCAGCTGACGGGCTGGGCGTGGCTCGACCCCGTCATCGCCATCTTCGTCGCGGGCATCATCTTCCGCGCCGGGTGGCGCATGGTCGTCGAATCGACGCGCGAGCTCACGGACGAGAGCCTGCCGGCCGAAGACGAAGCGCGCATTGGCGCCATCTTCGACGAAATCCCCGAAGTGCGCGGCTGGCACTGCCTGCGCACGCGCAAATCCGGCTCGTACAAGCTTTTAGACGTCCACATCCTCTTCGACGGCAACATGCACCTCGCGAGAGTTCACGCCGTCTGCGACGAAATCGAGCAGAAAATCCGCGCCGAATTCGGCACGTTCGACGTCCTCATCCATCCCGAACCCGACATGGGGCATGCGGAGGAGACGAAGCAGAGCGTGTATCAGGAGGCGCATACTGCCACTCTTCAGCCCCCCTCATTGAGGGGGGAAGGGCCCGAAGGGCGGGGGGAGTCCCCTGCAAGTCAAAACAAGTAGCAGAACGTTTCTTCCGCGGGTGCGAAAAGCAGGATTTTTCCATTTTCCCTCGAATGTAACGGTCAGAGAACAATTTTTTCAGAGGAGGTACCTTCCCATGACAACCTTTTGGAAGAAGGCGATGAGCGCGTTCGTGTCTTTGACGTTCCTCGTCTCGACGATGAGCCCGGCCGTGGCCGCCACGCCGGAGACGGTGCAGGCGAAGCTCGAGCAGTGCGAGGAAGACACGTACGGCCAGCCGCAGACGGGCGCCATCATGGAGCGCATCAACAAGCTCGAAAAAGACTATGACGGCACGCACCGCACGGGCTCGATGATGGCGCGCACGAACGCTATCTATGACAGCCTCTACGTCAACGGCGCATCGCCCTCCATCCTCGCCGAGCTCAACGGCATCGAGTGGACGATCCGCCATGAAGTCAGCGCGACGCCCGTGCAGGAGCGCGTGACGGACATGGAGACGGAGCTCTCGGGCAAGACGAGCGAGGGCACGTACACGAAGCGCATCCGCGCGCTCGCTGATTTCGCGTTCGGCGCGAACCAGCTGCCCATCGAGCAGACGTCCGTCGCGGCGAACACGCTCGTCAAGGTCGCGCTCGCCGAGGAAGTCACGAGCAAGAACGTGAAGAAGGGCGACACGGTGCATTTCACGGTCGCGGATGACGTCATCGTCGATGGCCGCCTGATCTTCGCGAAGGGCGAGCCGGGCACGGCCGTCGTCGAGAAAGTCCAGCAGGCGCGCAACTTCGGCCGCAACGCGAAGCTCGAGCTCACGGACTACAAAGTGAAGTCGATGGACGGCACCATCGTCGACGCCTACGTCGGTGAGGAAGCGAAAGAGGAAATGAAGCAGTACGCGATGGCGGCAGGTGCAAGCCTCGCAGGCATCATCATCCTCGGCCCCATCGGCGTCATCGGCGGTGCCTTCGTCAAAGGAAAGGACATCGACCTGCCGGCCGGCACGGAGATGTACATCGAGACGGCGGGCGACACGATGCTCTACGGCGTCACGACGACGCTCGCAAAGTAAGGAGCAACCAACACACATGAAACCTCTTTTCCCATACCGCATCCCGCTCTGCCTCAGCCTGATTGCTGCGGCGGCGCTGCCGTGCGCCCTGCCGGAGCTCTCTGGCGTCGCCTCGGCGGAGTTCCGCAGCACGGGCGATGCGGGCGCGAACCGGCTTGATTTCATCGAGAACATGCGCAGGAGCGAGCGCGAGAACCGCTGGTCGGACGCCCAGCTCCAGGTCGCGAAAGACGCGCTCGACATGCAGCAGCACCTGCGCTATCCCTACGACATGACGGACAAGACGAAGGCCGCGCCTTTGGCATTCGAGGGTGACGAGCTCACGTATGACCAGACGACGGGCGAATTTTCCGCCGTCGGCAAAGTGCACATCCTGCAGGCGGACGGCCACCTCTTCGAGACGCCGGACTCCGTCACGGGCAACCTCGCAAAACAGCAGGTCGAGCTGCCGGGCCACGCGCATCTCATCCAGGTCACGCCGGGGCAGTCGCGCGTCGAGCTCAACGGCTACAAGGCCTTTTACCGCTACGGCGCGAAGACGGGCTCGATGGAAGAGGCGAAGGGCAAAGTCGACCATCAGTACGTCACGGGAAAGAAATTCGAATTCTACCCCGACCACATCGTCATCCATGACGGCACCTCGACGAAATGCGGCGCGCTGCATCCTGATTACGCCATCTACGCGAAGCGCATCGAGTACTGGCCGAACAAGGAGACCATCTACGAGCACGCGAAATTCCTCCTGAAGGGCAACGTCATCGCGCGCAAGCGCCGCCATGTCACGAAAGCAGATGAAAAAGAGCCGGATCGCGACTGGCTCCCGCGCGTCGGCTACGACCGCGACGACGGCGTCTGGCTGCGCGAAGAGCTCCACCGCCCCGTCGCGAACCGCATCGATGCGTCGTATATCGGCAAGCTCATGCAGAAGCGCGGCGGCCGCGGCCATGCCGAGCTCTGCTGGTCGTCCGTCGGCGCCGGTGCCTACCGCCTGCGCTATGGCTATTACGAGGACGGCGACCAGAACTGGGTCAAGCGCAAGCCGGAATTTGACTGGCAGTACTCGCATCCCATCAAGACGACGCCATTCAACTACGGCCTCGAATACTCCATCGGCCGCTGGCAGAGCCAGCAGACCGGCATCGAAAGTACGCATCAGCACTACGTCTTCAGCCTCTGGCGCAACCCCATCTGGTTCCGCAAGAACTGGGTCATGACGCTCGGCGGCGGCTACGAAATCACGAAAGAAAGCTACGACGACTCGACGACGAAAGGCCTCTGGGCCGACACGGCGCTGCTGCACAAATTCGACGACCGCTGGTATGCCTACACGGCCTACTCGTATCGCAAGAACAACACGCAGAACGCGCTCTTCGACTTCGACCTCGACGACTACACGCAGAAAATCCAGGCCGGTGTCAGCTACCAGATGACCGACCTCGACCGCTTCATGGTCGCGATGGAGTGGGACGCGCAGGAAGGCGAAATGCACGACCTCGACTACTACTGGTTCCACGACCTCCACTGCTCCCAGCTCATCCTGCGCTACCGCTCGAAGCAGAGCACCTGGAAATCACCCCGTGGTGATTGTTTTTTAGCCTCCCTCTCAGAGGGAGGTGGCCCCGAAGGGGTCGGAGGGAGTGTCGAAGGTAGGAACTGACAATTCATTCGATTGTATTTGCGAAGGTACGTCTTCGCAGATTGCAATCCATCGACCTGTTTTGCACTACCTTCGACACTCCCTCAGTCAGCTTCGCTGACAGCTCCCTCTGGGAGGGAGCCAATGCACATCGTTTTTCTAACGAAAGGACTTCATTTTTCATGCAAAAAGAGCAGAAGGCCGTTCTCGCGCCGCTCATTGCGAAATTTCAGGGCCGCCGCATCCTCGTCATCGGCGACATGGTGGCCGACGTCTACATCGACGGCCGCATCTCGCGCATCTCGCGCGAAGCTCCCGTGCTTGTGCTCGAACAAGCGGGCGAAAAAATCATCGCGGGCGGCGCGGCGAACGTCGTCCACAACTGCGCCACGCTTGGCGGCAGCGTCACAGCCGTCGGCCTCGTCGGCGATGACCGCCAGGCCGACGGCATCTGCGCTGTGCTCGAGAACGCCGGCGTCGATACGACCGGCCTCCTGCGCGACGCCGAGCGTCCGACCATCTCGAAAACCCGCATCATCGCGGGCGGCCGCGCAACCGTCAGCCAGCAGATCGTCCGCCTCGACCGCGAGAGCCACGCGCCCATGAGCCGCGCCATGGAATCCGCCATGCTCCGCTACCTCGACGGCGTCCTCCCCGAAACCGACGGCATCGTCCTCTCCGACTACGGCGCGGGCACGATCACCGAAGCCGTCAAAGGAAAGCTCATCGGCTACGCAAGAGAGCATGACATCCCGAGCATCGTCGACTCCCGCTACGGCATCCACCGCTTCTCCGGCATCGGCTACGTCAAGCAGAACGACGCCGAACTCGCCGCCGCCGTCGGGCGGAAGCTCCCGGATGCCCCCGCCATCCCGACAAGAGCGAAGTCTACGACGTCTCCGGCGCCGGCGACACCTGCGTCAGTGCCGTCATCCTCGCCCTCGCCGCCGGCATCGCGCCCGAGAGCGCCGCACGGCTCAGCAACTACGCCTCCGGCATCGCCGTAAGAAAACTCGGCACCGCCACCGTCAGCGCCGAGGAACTCAAAAAGGCCGTCGGCGAAGCATAAACGCCCGCCAGCGCGGATGTGCGCCCCACCACCAGCCCCCAATCGGCTTGCGCCGCAGGTTTCTTTCTTTGCGCCACCCGCCCAGGAACGTCTTCGCAGAAAACATTCGACGTGGCTTTTACGTCCTACCTCCGACACCCTCTCAGTCACCTACGGTGACAGCTCTCCCTGAGGGAGAGCCTCCCCGAGCCTTCCCCTCAGGGGAAGGTGCCCCGAAGGGGCGGAAAGGGTGTCGGAGGTAGGCCCTGTCTATCTGCTCGATTGTCTTCTGTGAAAGAAGAACATAGGAGGGGTTCTCCTTGAAAAAACACGAATACCGCTACACATCCTTCGCGGCTCGTCGTGCCAAATCCCTCCGCCACAGCATGACGCCTCCAGAACGCCATCTCTGGTACGATTATCTACGAACATCTCCTTGGAAATTCCAACGGCAGAAGCCCATTGGCCCTTACATCGTTGATTTCATCTGCTACGAACATCGCCTCATCCTCGAACTCGACGGCGAATCTCATGCTGACGATGACGCCTATAACCACGACGAACGCCGCGACAGCTACCTCAGAAAACAAGGCTTCCGCGTCCTGCGCCTGACGAATCGCGACATCCAGAACCACTTCCAAGATGTCTGCACCATCGTCGAACAAGCAATCGCGAGCCCGCATATCCACGGCCGTATCGGCAGCGATGCGATGTAGCTGCTCCCCGCTTCGCGACATCTTTCCCAACTTCGGGCGAAGGGGCGAGGGCATAAGAAAACTTTTAGCTGTGCGGACGGCAGGGCGTTTTTTGTTGCTCGACGAAACGAGTGATTAGAAGTATTCTTTTTTCATCCAGCCGAACAAGTCCGCAGCAGCGTTGTTTTCGTTGCCCTCGCCCCGTAGCCGCGACTGCGAACAAATCTTCGCGCCCACCGAAAGGAGCTTTCCCCATATGCTCATCCCCCAATCCGACATCACCGACCTCTGCCGCATCCTCCGCGAGGCCGGCGCCCGCATCGTCTTCACGAACGGCTGCTTCGACATCCTCCATGCCGGCCACGTCCGCTACCTCGCAAAAGCGAAATCGTTCGGCGACGTCCTCGTGCTCGGCCTCAACACCGACGCCTCCGTGCGCGAGAACAAAGG
>CACZFT010000028.1 GCA_902780535.1 uncultured Selenomonas sp.
GATGCGCCGCACGACCTCGGCGGCCGCGACGCTCGCATCGAAGCCCTCGAAGCACTGGCCGACATGCGTCTCGCAGCCGTGGATGTAGACGCACGGCAGCAGCTTGCCGACCGCGCCCGCGTAGAGGTAGCGGTGCGGATCGCCGTCATAGAGCGGACAGATGTAGTCGTTGTTGATGGCGAAGAGATAGTCGAGCCCTTCGCGTTCCTTGAGCTCGTCAAGTACATCGAGGCCGTGCAAAATGCCCGTGTGCTCGTTTTCCTCGACGCAATTCAGCGACAGCACGATTGTGCCGGAAAACACGTCCGTGTGCTCGCTGAGATACGTCAGCAGCACGAGGAACACGGCGTCGCCGCTCTTCATATCGCAGGCGCCGCGGCCGGGCATCCAGTCGCCCGTCGCGAGGTCGCTCCGCACGGCGGCGGGCAGGTCGGGCTCTGCGAGGAGCTTTTCGAGGAGCGCATCCGGGTCGTTCGCCCACGGCTCGAGCGCACCGAAATCCTCCGTGCCGACCGTATCGATATGGCCGTGCCAGACGAGCGTCCTGCGCGGGCCGGTCCCCGCCTTTTTCGTGCCATGCACATAGGCGAAGACATTCTCGCGCCCGAGCCTGTCGCCCGGGATTTCCTGCGTGAATGCCCGCTCGGGATGCGCCGCAAAATACGGAAAAGAGCGCAGCCAGCGGAGAATGAACTCCGCGACTTCGCGCTCCCCTGCCGTGCCATTGACGCTGCGGATGCCGACGAGATCTTTCGTCAGGGCTTCCATTTCGGAGGAAAAATCAACGCTCGCGTCCATCATGCCGCGCCTCCTTCGACTGCCGTTTCCTTTTTTGCCGCCAGATTCTTGACGGGCTTTCCCGCGAAGAAATCGAGGATGTTCTGCACAGCCCGCGCGGCGAGTTCCTGATGCGATTCTTCGGAGTAGAATGCCGCATGCGGCGTCAGGATGACGTTGGAGCGGCCGATCAGCGGGCTGTGGGCGAGGTCGGGATTCTCCGTCTGGAGGACGTCGAGCCCCGCGCCCGCAATCTTACCTGCATCGAGCGCTTCGACGAGCGCCGCCTCATCGACGGCGCTGCCGCGCCCGACGTTGAGGAAGATCGGCGTGCGCTTCATGGCGTCGAACGCCTCACGCCGGAAGAAATGGTAGTTCTCGCGCGCTTCGGCCATGTGGTTCGAAAGAATTTCGCCTTCCGCGAACGCCTCTTCCTTCGTGACGCTGCGGACGCCGACCGCCATTGCAGCTTCATCCGTCAAATGACGCGAGACAACGCCGACCTCCATGCCGAACGCCTGCGAGAGCTTCGCGACCCTGCGGCTGATGCGCCCCCAGCCGAACAGCATGAGGTGCCGTCCTTTGATACGATGCAGCCCTTTTTCCGACTCGAACTGCCACGAAAATCCTTCATTTACATGGTGGTCGTATGCTTTCAGATGGCGCGCGAGCGCGAGCATCAGCGCCATCGTGTGCTCGGCGACTTCCTCCGTGCAGTAGTCGGCCACATGCGTGACCGCGATGCCGAGGTCGCGCGCGGCATCAACATTGACGTTGCCATAGCCTGTCGCATGGACGGATACGATGCGCAGGCGCGGCGCGGCCGCGAGCACTTCGCGCGTCAGCGGCAGGAATGCCGTCACGAGCGCATCGGCCTGCGCAAGCTCCGCGCGCAGCTGCTGCGGAGAAGCGTAAGGCACGACCCGGACATCCGCGTCCGGATAGGCCCGCAGGATCTCCTCGCGCTGCCAGGCATAACTTTCATCCATCGCCTGCGGGTAATCGCAGAAAAGGACTTTTTTCTTCATAAAGATCTCCTCACGCCGCCAGGCACAGCAGGATCGAGCGCGTCGCAGCAACGACGGCCTGCATCTCTTCGAGCGTGCCGATCGTGATGCGCACATAGTTTTCTGCGCGCTTCATCGACGGATAGCGGCGCACGAGGATGCCGCGCTCGCGCAGTTCGCGCACATATTCCTCACCCGAAAGATACGGATGCTCGAGGAAGATGAAGTTCGTGCGCGAATCGAGCACCTTGAAGCCGAGCTCCCGGAGCTCCGTCGTCGTGTACACGCGCGCCTCTTCGACGTCGCGCACATGCGCCTCGAGATAGGCCTGGTCACGCAGTGCCGCACAGCCGACAGCCATCGTGATGTCGCTGATGTTGTAAGGATTCATGACGCCGCGCACGCAGTCGAGGTCGTGGATGAGATCCTGGCAGCCATAAGCAAAACCGATATGCGCGCCTGCGAGTGCGTAGGCTTTCGACATCGTATGAACGACGATCAGGTTGTCGTATTTGCGGATGAGCGGCAGGCAGCTCTCGTTGTGGAACTGGATGTAGGCTTCATCGACGACGACGATGCGATTCGGGTCGGCCGCGACGATGCGCTCGATGTCTTCAACCGGCACCATGTGGCCCGTCGGCGCATTCGGATTCGCGATGACGATGTTGCTCTTTTCATGGCAGAGCGCTTCGACGTCGAGCGTGAAATCGTCCTTCAGCGGCACCTCGTGGTGCTCGATGCCGAGGCCGACGGCCAGACTCTCATAGAAGCCATACGTGATGTCAGGATAGCAGACGCTCGCGTCCATGAAGAACGTCTGGAAAATCCAGCCGAGGATTTCGTCCGAGCCATTGCCCGCGAGGACTTCCTCGGGGCGGACGCCGCAGAGCGCCGCGGCGAGGCGGCGCATTTCGAGCGCCGTCGGCTCCGTGTAGCGGCCGAGGTTTCGCATGCGCGAACTTTCGAGCACGCGTCGCACGCCAGGCGCCGGCTCGCACGACGTCTCGTTCGCATTGAGCTTGATGTAGAGGCGGTCTTTCGGCTGCTCGCCAGGGATGTACGGGGTGATGTCTTTGTAACGTTTGCTGATGAAGCGGCTCATAGTAACATTCTCCTCTCGAAAATCAAAAACGCGCCGTCTGGGATGTCTCTCGCTCTGACGCGGGACGATGTTCCCAGGCGACGCTGCCTGCTGTTCGTTTGCTATGTCCTTTTGATGTCTCTAGTATACGCGAAAGACATCCTTGCGTCTATGTACAAATCACCAAAAATCCGCGCGATTTTTTGCGATTTCTCCAAGATTTTCGAAAATCCGCTTGTCGAAAGCGCGAAAACGTCCTATCATAGAGGAAACATTTCCCTTTGGAAAGGAATGGTCGCCATGATCCGCCTGAAAGAACTCCTCGAGCTCCCGATCTTCCAGAACTTCCGCCTCGTTGCCGGGCTCACAGGGCTCTCGCGCGAAGTCCGCAACGTGGACATCCTCGAATACGAGTGGATGAGCCGCAACTTCGATGTCTTCCACCCCGACGACCTCGTGCTGACCTCGCTGTTCTTCGCCAAGGACGACCCGTCGCTGATCCAGAAGAGCTTCGAGAAGCTCGCCGCCCGCGCCGTCACGGCCATCGCCGTCAAGACCGTCTTCTATACCGAAATGCCGGACGACGTCCTCGCGTTCTGCGACGCGCACGACCTGCCGCTCTTCCTCTTCGACGGCGCCTTCATGGAAGACATCATCGTCAACTTCAACGACGTCCTGAAGCTCCAGCAGAGCCACCTCCAGAGCGAGCAGCAGATCCACGACCTGCTGGCCCTGCTCGCGCCCGCCCGCTCGCCCTACGCCGTCGAGGCCGCCGTGCGCGAAATCAATCCGGCGTTCCAGAGCTACGTGACCGCCTTTTACCTCATCCACCGCCGCTATCCCGGCTCGCCGCGCGAAGTCGCGGCCTTCCTCGCGCGCACGACGTACAAGCAGTACAGCGGCCAGGCGCTCGACAACGTCACATACCGCAAATATCAGAACGGCCTGCTCGTGCTCTACACGTCCCGCGAGCGCGAGCTCCCCTCGGCACCTGAAGTCCTCTGCCAGCGGCTCCTCTCGCGCTACGACACGCGGCTTGAAGAATTCTACTGCGGCAGCAGCGAGACGCTGCCGACATTCCGCGCACTGCCGACCGCCATCCAGCAGAGCATCGACGCCTGCCAGATGGCGCGCGAGACGGAGACGCCCACAAGCTACGGAAATCTCGGCATCCACCGCCTGCTCTTCCCCATGAGCCGCGACGAAACGCTCCGCGCCATCGCCCGCGAAGCCGTCGCCATCCTCGAGGCGTATGACGAAAAATATACCTCGAGCCTCCTCGACACCTGCCGCGCCTATGTCGCGCACCACGGCGAAATCTCAAAAACCGCCGCCGCGCTCTACCAGCACCCGAACACCATCCGCTACCGTCTCAAGAAAGCCGAAAGCCTCTTGGAACCCGTCATCGGCACAGAAGACGTCTACGAGCAGCTCTACTTCCTGCTGCGCCTCTACGAGCTCGGACGATAAAAGACATCCGTCTCTTGATTCTAAGAAAACCATCATTAAAATATCGTATACTTTTCTTGTTCAATATCAGAGAGGCCATGAGCGTCATGGGCAGATTTCTGAGGGGACACAGAAAACGGAAATCCCTGTTGGGAATGTATAGTGGGAAAGGAAGATTCACGATGAAGAAAACGACGCTTGCCCTGGCACTCGCCATGAGTGCCGTCGCGGCCACGGCCTCGGCTGCTCCGCTCGCAGAAGATGCTGCTGGCACGGACGTCGCTGCGACGGATGCAGTGACAGATATGACGGCCACCGCAGAAGATGCCATCTTTGACGATGCCGAAATGACGGAAGCTGCCTCGTCGGTCTCGTACGAGGATCCGAAACTCTTTGACGATGCACGCGGTGCCAGCCAGAACATCGCGGTCTCCGCGCGCTACTTCCGCCCGAAGCTCACGGCAAAAGTCAAATCGGACGACATCCAGCAATACTACACGGGCAACCAGGTCGACCTCGTCGATACGCTGAACATCGACGACACGTCGAGCGCCCCGGAGCTCATCTTCTCCTTCCGCAACATGAAGCTCGACTACATCCACTTCAGCACGGACGGCAAGGCGAACCTCACGGACGAGCCGATCAAGGTCAATGACTATGAATTCAACGGCAGCGCCAAGACCGACCTCGACTTCGACTATCTGAAATTCGACATCACGAACCCGCTCCTCCATACGCCGAACTTCCACCTCGACTGGAGCTACGGCCTCACGGGCATGCGCTGGAAGGCAAAAGTCCAGGGCGATGCCACGGTGCGCAAGAGCGGCCAGGTGGCCTACAACGAACACCGCAGCGAGACCGCCGACTTCGCAGCACCGATTCCGATGATCGGACTCAAGGCGTCAGCTGCTATCGGCAACAACTTCTCGGCACATGCCGCCATCTCCGGCCTGCCGCTCGGCAACTACGGCCACATCTTTGACAGCGAGCTCGGCATTGCCTACTTCCCGGCTGACAACGTCGACATCCAGGCCGGCTACCGCATCATCGACCTCAAGATCGACCGCGATGATGACTACGGCCAGTTCAAGCTCGCAGGCCCCTGGGCCGGCGTGCGCGTCTGGTTCTGATTGCAGAATTTCACACGGAAAACAAAATCGCCCCGGCATTTCTGCCGGAGTGATTTTTTCATGCCAGAAGCGCGTTATTTCTTTGCGCCGCCGAACCATTTCGCATAGATCTTGTCGTATTCGCCATTTTCCTTGAGCTTCTTGAGCGCCGCGTTGATCTTGTTCGCGAGCTCCGTGTTGTCCTTGGCAACAGCGATGCCGTAGTTCTCGGACGTGAGCTTCTCGTCGAGCTCCTTGACGCCCGTCTGGCCGCTCTTCGTGATGAAGTAGTCATTGACCGGGCGGTCGTTGACGACGGCGTCTGCACCGCCGGACTTCAGCTCCATGAAGCAATCGGCCGGCGTGTTGAACTCCTTGACTTCGACGCCATCAATCTTCTTGACCTCTTTTGCACTCGTCGTGCCGATCTGAACGGCGACCTTGTGGCCCTTGAGATCCTGGAAGGACTTAATGGCCTGCTCATCCTCGCGGACGACCATCGTCAGGCCGGATTCATAATACGGATCGGAGAACGTGACGTTCTGTTTGCGCTCGTCGTTGATCGTCATGCCGGAGATCAGTACATCGACCGTCTTGGCCTGCAATGCCGGGATCAGGCCATCGAAGCCGATGTTCTGGATCTCGACCTCGGCGCCCATCTCCTTGCCGATCGCACGGATGAGGTCCATATCAAAGCCCTGATACTCGGCCTGGCCTTCATCCTGGAACTCGAATGGTGCAAAGTCGATGGCCGAGCCAACCTTGATGGTCTGTGCAGACGACGAGCTCGCGCTCGACGACGACGAAGAGGACGATGACGTCGCGGCCTGCTGTCCGCCGCAGCCGGCAAGCGTCATGACCGACGCAACACAGAGCGCGCCGACGGTGAGAAGTTTCTTCCATTGAAACATAAGATCCCCGCTTTCTTTTGTACACAACATCATTTTACACAAAAGAGCCCACGGAATACATCCTGGGCTCCTTTGCTCATCTACAGGCACTATTATAGCACAAAAATGTTTTTGTGAGAGATTCCAGAACCACTTGAGGCAGACCGTGATGTTCGTGTGGGCGCCCGAAAGGCGGAGCAGATGAACGAACATCCACGCAACCCAAGCGAAGAAGCCCTTCATCTTGAAGCTGCCGTTCTGCACGACGGCGCGGCCGCGGCCGATCGTTGCCATCGTGCCGAGGTCGTGGTACTCGAACTTTTCAAGCGCCTCGCCGCGGATGACGTGCATGATGTTGCGCGCGCAAACGAGCGCGCCCTGCGTAGCGACCGGCGCGATCGTCGCGAGCGGGCGCTTCATGCCTTCGAGCTGGAAATGCGAGCAGTCGCCGATGGCGAAGACGCGCTCGCTGCCCTGCACGCGCAGGTTCTCGTCGACGAGGATGCGGCCGCCGCGGTCGACATCGCCGCCGCACTCCGCGATGAACGGCACAGCCTTGACACCGGCTGCCCAGATGACGGTCTTCGTCGGGATGACTTCGCCGCTCTTGAGCTTCAGGTTGTTGCCGTCGTTGTCGACCACCTGCGTGTCGAGCAGGACTTCCACGCCCTTGCTGCGCAGCACGCGGACGACCTCGTCCTGCAGGTCCTGTGTCAGCATCGGCAGGACATGCGGCGTCGCCTCGATGAGTTTGACGCTGACATCCTTGAAATCGAGGTGATGGAACTCTTTCCTCTGGATGTCGACGAGCTCGGCAAGTGCGCCTGCTTCCTCGATGCCCGTCGGGCCGCCGCCGACAACGACGAACGTCAGCATGCGGCGGCGTTCCTCCTCGCTGTCCTCGCGCTTGTTCGCACGCTCGAACATGTGGAGCACATGGTTGCGGATGTGCAGCGCTTCCTGCAGCGTCTTCATGCCATACGAGTTGCGCTCGACGCTCTCCATGCCGAAGAAGTTCGTCGTCGAGCCCGCGGCCAGCACGAGATAGTCATACGGAATCTCGCCGTGGTTCGTCAAGAGAACCCGGCGCGCCTGGTCGACGCCCTCGGCTTTCGCCATGAAGAACTCGACATTCGGATAGTTGCGGAAGAACGCGCGAACCGGGTACGCAATCTCGTCCTCGGACAGGACGGCTGTCGAGACCTGATATAAGAGCGGCTGGAACAGCTGGAAATTGTGGCGGTCGACGAGCGTGATCTCGACATTCTCTTTTCCGAGCGTCTTCGCGAGCTTGATGCCGCCGAATCCGGCACCGACGATGACAACATGTGGCTTTCTCTGCTCTGGCATGGATAACATCCTCCTAGGCTTGGCTCTTTTTTCCCTTGCATCCTTGTTCGCTCATTGCGACTGTTTTGTGCAATCCTTCACGTGCTTTTCTTCACGTGAAAGTTGTCACTTTCTCTGACAGAGCCTATCGTAACACATTTCCGCAGAAATGCAAGCAAAAAGCACCACTTTCTCGAAAAGTAATTGTTTCGTCCAGGGATTTTTGTCAACTCATAGCGGAGTACGTGAAAAGAAAGACAAGTACGAGCGGCGAAATAGTTGCGTCTGCAACGCGAAAAAATGTGAGCACTCAACTGTTTTTTACCGAAAAAATGTGATATGATGGCAGAAAATGAGGTGATTTTTGTGATGGAACGTTTGCAGAGGAAAGTGGACGTGAAGCTCGCGTCATGGAAGGCGGACGCGCACCGCTTGCCGCTCATCGTGAAAGGTGCGCGGCAGATTGGAAAGACAGAGGCCATCGAGCACTTCGCGCAGGCGGCATATGCGCATGTCGTGGAGATCAATTTCGCGCTCCAGCAGGAATACCGCGATATTTTTGACAGCGGGCTCACGGTCGATGCAATCGTGCAGGCGATTTCGTTTCACGATCCCGCTCTCGTCTTCGAGCCACACGAAACGCTGCTGTTTTTCGACGAGCTCCAGGCGTGTCCAGAGTGCGCGGCAAGCCTCAAATCCTTCGCGCTGGACGGGCGCTATGACGTCATCTGCTCCGGCTCTCTCATGGGCATCAGCTACCAAGAAATCGAATCGAACAGCGTCGGTTACAAGGAAGACTACACGATGCACCCGCTCGACTTCGAAGAATTTCTCTGGGCGAAAGGCTATCGGGCCGAGCAGATCGAATCGCTCTACCAGCACATGGCGGAGCTCACGCCGCTCACTCCGGCCGAGATGGCGGCGCTCGGCGCCGCATTCCGCGAATATCTCGTGCTTGGAGGCATGCCGGCCGTCGTCTGGCAATTTCTCACGCGCGGCAATTACAGCGGCAGCCTCGCACTCCAGCGGCAGCTGCTCGCGGACTACGAAGAAGACATCACGAAATACGCAGGCGGCCTTGACAAAGGGCGCATCCTCGCCGTCTATCGCAAAGTGCCGGTCTTCCTCGGCAAGGACAACAAGAAATTCCAGATTTCCAAAGTCGCGCACGGCGCGCGGCGGCGCGAGTACGTCGGCGTGACGGATTGGCTCGCGGATGCAGGCATCGTTCTGCTCTCGTACGCGATGGAGCATCCAGAGCTGCCGCTGCGCGGCAATTACGATCCCGACAATTACCGCATGTATTACTGCGACACCGGCCTGCTCATCGCCGCGCTCGACGAGGAAGCGCAGGACGATCTGCGCGCAAACCGCAATTTCGGCGTGTACAAGGGCGCGCTCTTCGAGAACGTCGTCGCGCAGATGCTCGTCGCGCAGGGCTACGGCCTCTATTTTTACCGCAATGCGGCCGGCACGCTCGAAATGGATTTCTTCGTACGCGATGCGGACTCCCTCATCCCTGTCGAAGTCAAAGCGGAAAACGGCACGGCAAAAAGCCTGCGTCGTCTCATCGAAGACGCGCGCTTCCCCGACATCCGCTACGGCATCAAGCTCGGCGCGGCAAACATCGGCTGGGATGGGACGTTCTACACGTTCCCGTACGCGCTGACGTTCTTGCTCAAACGATGGCTGCGGGAACGTCGATCATGAAACAAAAAGGCCTGCATCTTCCATAGACGAGGGCGGTGCGCACCCAAGTCATGCAGGTGTGAAGCAAGGTGCGACGGAAAAGAGGCATTTCTGAAATGATGCAAAAGATTTCAAGGCGCAATTTTATCTTGGGAGGCATCGGCATGATGGGCGCAGCAGGGCTCGGCGGTTTCGGCTTTGTACATACGGCAGCGTTCGGGCGCTCGCCGCGCGGGGCGCGGCTCGAACGCATGATGGAGTCCCCGCATTTCGTGAGTGGGAAGTTTGAAAACCTCGTGCCCGTGCCGATCATCCCCGACGAATCCAAGAACCACGAGAACCGTTTCACGGCCATGTGGAAATTCCTGTTTGGCGACAAATCGGCACTCACGCCCTCCGTGCCGCTGATTTCCCGAAAGACGGATTTGTTTTCCCTGCCGCGCGACGAGGATCTCGCCGTCTGGATGGGGCATTCGAACTTTTACCTGCAGCTCGGCGGACGGCGCATCCTCATCGACCCGACGTTCGGCTCGTACGCCTCGCCGGTCTTTTTCATCAACAAGGCGTTCCCTGGCAGCAACGTCTACACGGCGGAGGACATCCCGCCGCTCGACGTGCTCGCCATCAGCCACGACCATTGGGATCACCTCGACTATCCAACCGTGCTGGCGCTGAAGGAGAAAATCGCCCATGTCGTCTGCCCGCTCGGCGTCGGCGAATACTTCGAGCAATGGGGCTTTGATGCCTCTCGCATCCATGAGGAGGACTGGGACACGGCGATTCCGCTTTTCGACGACCTCACGATCCACATCGTCCCATCGCAGCATTTTTCGGGGCGCTTCCTCCAGCCGAACCTCACGGAATGGTGCGGCATGGTGTTCGAGACGAAGAAGCACATGGTCTACTATACGGGCGACGGCGGCTATGAGCAGCATTTCGCAGCCATCGGCAAGAAATTCGGTGGCTTCGATCTCGTGCTCGCGGAGTGCGGCCAGTACAACCTGGCGTGGCATCCGATCCATATGCTGCCGGAAGAGACGGCGCAGATGGCCGTCGATGTCGGCGCGAAATCCGTGATTGCCGGACACAACTCGAAATTCGCGCTCGCGCGCCATCCCTGGGAAGAACCGCTCGAGCGGCTCACCGCAGCAAGCACGGAAAAGCCATATGAACTCCTGACGCCCCGCATCGGCGAAGCCGTGCCCATCGGCTGGGCAAAGGCCGGAGACTTCCAGCCGTGGTGGGAGGAAATGACATAACGATCCCCTTTGCAGCCATCCTCAAGCGCGGATGGCTGTTCGCATCTCTTCCAGAAATACCGTCGCTGGCCGCGTGAAGACCTGGTGCTTCTTCCAGACGAGGTAGAGCCGCGCCTCGATGACGGGGTCGAACGGACGGAAGCAGAGCGTGCCGTTCTCGGGCGTCGGGACGAGGTTCGCGAACGTCACGGCGCTGCCGAGCCCCTGCTCGACCATCATGGCGGGCGTCGTGATGAGGTTGAAGCGGGCGACGACGTTCAGTCCTTCGACAGGGCGGCCGAGCCAACCGTTCAGCACGTTGCCGTCGAGTTGCTGCCTTGCGCAGAGGAGCGGCTGATTCTGGATGTCGCTTGGCGTGATGACGGATTTTGCTGCAAGCGGGTTATCCGCGCGCATCAAGAGGCCGAAATGGTCGTTTGCCGGCAGCTGCAAATAGTCGTACTTCTTCATATCGATGGGCTCGACGAGGACGGCGAAATCCAGCAGGCCGCGGTCGAGGAGCTCCGTCATCTCGATCGTGCTGCCGCTCATGAGGTCGAATGTCACATGCGGCTGCTTTTCGCGCAGATGGCGGATGACGTCCGCGATAAAATGCATCATATTCGTCTCCGCGCCGCCGAGATGCACCTCGCCGCTCGTCATGTCGTCAAACGCCGCAATCTCCTTCGCCGTACGCTCCTCGAGATCGACGATCTCCTGCGCGCGGCGCTGCAAGAAGAGTCCTTCCTCCGTCAGATGGATTTTGCGGCTGCCGCGCTCAAAAAGCCTCTTGCCGAGCTGGTTCTCGAGGTCAGCGAGCTGGCGCGACAAGTTCGACTGCGACGTCAGCAGTCGCTCCGCCGCGCGCGTGATGTTCCCTTCCTGCGCGACGGCGAGGAAGTATTTCAAGATGCGGATTTCCATAGCGCTGTCCCCTTTCGCTTTGCTTTCATGATACCACAAGCCATGAATAAAATACATGGTTTTATATCAAAATGAAGTGTTGGTAATACTGGCGGAAAGCTGGTATGATGTAGCCATCAAGAGAAAACAACACAGAAGCCAAGCAAGCCTGAGGAGGAACCATCATGAACAGCTTCATCTACGATATCCCAACGAAAGTCTACTTCGGTGTAGGCCAGCTCGCGCACCTCGGCGAGGAGCTCTCGAACTATGGCAAGAACGTCCTCGTCTGCTATGGCGGCGGCTCCATCAAGAAGAGCGGCCTCTACGACCAGGTGATAGCGGAAATCCGGCGCGCCGGGCTCACGGCGTTCGAGCTTTCCGGCATCGCGCCGAATCCGCGCGTGACGTCCGTGAACGAGGGCGCAGCCATCTGCAAGCGCGAGCGCATCGACGTCATCCTCGCGGTCGGCGGCGGCTCCGTCATCGACTGCGCGAAATTCGTCAGCGTCGCGGCTTTCTATGACGGCGACGCCTGGGACATCATGGAGCACAAATACGAGCCGACAAAGGCGCTGCCGCTCCTCGACATCTCGACGATTTCTGCGACGGGTTCGGACATGGACGCCGGCGGCGTGATCTCGAACGAGGCGACGCAGGAAAAGATCGGCTTTTCCATCCCCGACCTGTTGCAGCCGAAAGTCTCGTTCCTCGACCCGACGCTGACGTACAGCGTGAGCCAGCGCCAGACGGCCTGCGGCAGCGCCGACATCCTTTCGCACATCATCGAGACGTACTTCGTGCCGGAGGACGGCAGCATGTTCCTGCTCGACCGCTTCAAGGAAGGCCTGATGCAGACCGTCGTGAGATATGCGCCGATCGCCATGGAAGAACCTGAAAACTATGAGGCGCGCGCGAACCTGCAGTGGGCTGCCAGCTGGGCCATCAACGGCTTCACGAGCGCGCTTCAGAACGTGGCCTGGACGTGCCACCCCATCGAGCACGAGCTCTCAGCCATCTATGACATCACGCACGGCCTCGGCCTCGCGATCATTACGCCGAAATGGATGAAATACATCCTCGATGAAAAGACGGTCGGCCGCTTCTATGACTATGGCGTGCATGTCTTCGGCATCGACGGCACGCAGGCGCCGATGGACGTCGCAAAGCAGGCCATCGCTGCGACGGAACGCTTCTTCTATGAAACGCTTGGCCTCGCGTCCACGCTTTCGGCCATCGGCATCGACGACCAGCATTTCGCCTTGATGGCAAAGCGCGCCTGCGGCGGCGACGTCCTGCCAGGCTTCCGCCCGCTCCAGCAGGCAGATGTCGAAGAGATTCTTCGGATGTCGCTCTGAGGAGGGACGGCACATGGAATACGCAACGCTTTCCTGCGGCGAGCGGATGCCGCTCGTCGGCTACGGCACGTACCAGCTCGGTGGCAAGACGGAGCGGTGCGTGCGCGAGGCGCTCGCCTGCGGCTACCGCTCGATCGACACGGCGCAGTATTACGGAAACGAGGCGGACGTCGGCCGCGCAATTGCCGCATCCGGCGTGCCGCGCGAAGACCTCTTTTTGACGACGAAGCTCCAAAGCGGCCACAACGTGGCCGCCTCCGTCGAAGCGTCCCTGCGAAAGCTCCGCACGGACTACCTCGACCTCCTGCTGATCCATTGGCCGATGGGCGAAAGTCTCGCCATTTATCACGCGATGGAAGCCCTCGTGCGGCGCGGCCGCGTGCGCGCGCTCGGCCTCTCGAACTTCTACGGGCATGTGTACGATGAGATCATCGCGCATTACGCGATCTGCCCGTCCGTCATCCAGCAGGAGACGCATCTCTATCTGCAAAACCAGGAACGGCAAAAAATCTACCAGCGCCAGGGCGTCACGCTCGAAGCCTGGGCGCCGTTCGGCGAAGGAAGGGAAAACATGTTCCGCCTGCCGCTCGTCGAAGAGCTCGCCGCCTCCTACCGCCGCACGCCGGCGCAGATCATCTTGCGCTTTTTCGTGCAGCAAGGCATCGTCGTCATCCCGAAGACGCGCCACCCGAATCGCATGGCAGAAAACCTCGCCGTGTTCGACTTTGCACTCTCGGATGCGGACATGCGGCGGCTGAAGCGGCTCGACCAGGAACGGAGCTTGTTCGGATGGTATCAATGAACAGAAGGAGGCATTCCCCATGAATCTTTCCAGACGCAATTTTGTGAAAATGGCCGGACTGACAGCCGCTGGCGCGGCGCTCGACAGCATCCTGCCACAGGCAACGCCTGCTGAAGCGGCAGGAAAGCGCATAAAGCTCGCATCGCAAGCCCCCGTCGTCGCCAGCCGCCTCGTCACGGAAGGCGCGGCGAACGGCTCCGTCGCCAAGGTCTACTTCACGCGCCATCTCGACGCGAAGCACCTGATCTCCATGTATGACCGCATCAATGAGGGCATCTACGGCAACGTCGCATTGAAGCTGCACACCGGCGAGCCGAACGGACCTTACATCCTGCCCGTGGACTGGATCAAAGAATTCCAGCAGCACGTCCCACACAGCACGATCTGCGACACGAACACGCTCTATGTCTTCGGGCGCGACACCACGGAGAAAAACCATGAGACGCAGAAGCTGAACGGCTGGACGTTCTCGCGCGTCGACATCCTCGACGAGGACGGCGGCGTCGACCTGCCCGTGCGCGGCGGCAAAGTGCTCGACCACGTGACGATGGGCAGCCATATCACGAACTACGATTCCATGGTCGTCCTGACGCATTTCAAAGGCCACGCGATGGGCGGCTACGGCGGCTCGCTCAAGAACATCGCCATCGGCAACGCCAGCGGGCAGGTGGGCAAGCGCCAGGTGCATGGCTACTTCGACACGAACCCGCCCGACGGTATCCACTGGGGCGTGCTGAAAGAAGGCTTCATGGAGCGCATGGCGGACTCCGCGAAGGCGACTTGCGATTACTTCGGCAAGCACATCGTATTCGTGAACGTGCTGCGCAAGATGTCGGTCGACTGCGACTGCGCCGGCACGACGGCGGCCGTCCCGACGATCCCCGACATCGGCATCCTCGCCTCGACCGACCCCATGGCCATCGACCAGGCGAGCGTCGACCTCGTCTACTCGCGTCCGGAAAACGAGCGCCACGACATCGTCGAACGCATGGAATCCCGCCACGGCCTGCACCAGCTCACGGCCATGGCCAACTTGAAGCTTGGGAATGACCAGTATGAATTGATTGACGTCGATTAAAACAGCAAACGAGGAGCAGTCATCATGAAAATCCAGACAACTCATGCCCGCAAACTTTTTTGGGTAGTGGCGGCAGGCCTGCTGATGGCGGGGATGTTTGCAGGATGCGGCGGCGCGGACGTGGCAAAGGAAAGTGTACCTGCGTCCACAGTTTCCGCGTCGGCAAAGGCGGAGACGAGCGAGAGCACGGCGAGCGATGCGCAGAAAGGGGCACCGATGGAAACATTGCAGACGACGACGTATGAAGTGAATGGCGTAAAGTTCAAGATGATCCTCGTCGAGGGCGGGACGTTCCGCATGGGATCGGACGATCGGAACGTGGAATTCAGCGAATCACCGGCGCACAACGTGACGCTGACGAAAGATTACCTCATCGGCGAGACGGAAGTGACACAGGCGCTCTGGAACGCTGTGATGGGCAAAGGCACGAGCAAGAGCACGCTGCCGCAGACGAGCGTGACGTGGGAAGACGCGCATGCGTTCGTCGACCGCCTGAATGAGATCGCGCACGCGCAAGGCATCATCGCCGCCTCGCAGTCGTTCTGCCTCCCGACGGAAGCACAGTGGGAATACGCGGCCAAGGGCGGCAAGAGGAGCAAAGGCTATCGCTACTCCGGCAGCAACGACATCAACGAGGTCGCCGTCACGCGCGAGAACTCCGGAAGCGATCATCCGAGCAACGTGAAGACGAAGCAGCCGAATGAGCTCGGTCTCTACGACATGAGCGGCAATGCGTATGAATGGGTCGATGACTACGCGGGAAACTACTCGGCCGAAGATCAGGTCGATCCGCAGAACACGACACCATCCGGCCGCTACGTCAAGCGCGGCGGTAGCAATTACCATCGCTTCAGCGACGAGAGCTACCTTTTCACGACGACGGGCCGCTACTTCTAGGGCAGCACGGACTGGACGATCGGCTTCCGCCTCGCGCTCGTGAACAAATGAAACCGTGCGCCTTGGCAAACGCATCGGACTGCGATATAATAGGAACAAATGATTTGCGAGCTGGAGCACGCACCATGGCGTGTCTCCGGCTCTTTCCATACCAAAGGACAGAGCGAGAAACGAGGCGATCGTTATGAAAAAGATCAGCAGGCGCACGGCGCTGAAGCTCATGGGCGCCGGCATCCTCGGGCTCGCGGGCATGGCGGGGTGGAACCGCGAGCAGATCATCGCGTTCCTCGACCGCGATGCAGCGGCGCATGAAAATGGCGATGACAGCGTCCATGTGAAGCGCCGCCTCTATCCCGCGAGCGGTACGGAGCTCAGCCTGCTCGGCTTTGGCGCCATGCGCCTGCCGACGCGTCAAGGCGACATCGATGAGGAGCTCGCGCAGAAGATGGTGGACTACGCCTACCGCCACGGCGTGAACTACTACGACACGGCCTACATGTACCATGGCGGCGAATCCGAAGCTTTCATCGGGCGTGCGCTCAGCAAATACCCGCGCGAAAGCTATTTCCTCGTCGACAAGATGCCGACGTTCATGATTACGGATCCCGCGGACGTGCCGCAGATTTTCGAAGAGCAGCTGCGGCGCTGCCGGACGACGTATTTCGACAACTACCTGCTGCATTCGCTGAGCAGCCGCGCAGACTTCGAGCGCATCTACCTCGACGGCGGCGGGCTCGACTACCTGCGCCAGCAGAAAGCGGTCGGCCGCATCCGCTATCTCGGCTTCTCGTTCCATGGGGATCCGCCGTTTTTCGACTACCTCATGGACAATTTCACCTGGGACTGCGTGATGATCCAGCTGAACTACCTCGACTGGAACGAGCCGGACGAAGCGCCGGACGGTGCACGCCAGGGCGGTTCGCTCTACCGCAAGGCCATGGAGAAAAACACGCCGTGTTTCGTCATGGAGCCCGTCAAGGGCGGCCGCCTCGCCGATATTTCTTCGAGCGCGGAAAGTGTCCTGCGCGCGCGGCAGCCAGACTGGAGCCCGACCTCGTGGGCGCTCCGCTATGTCGCGAGCTTCCCCGGCGTCGTGACGCTGCTCTCCGGCATGAGCACGCTTGCGCAGGTCGTCGAGAATGTGCAGACGATGGCGGATTTCGAGCCGCTGACGCCCGTCGAGCGGCACGCGCTCGCCATGTCGCAGGGAAAGGGCACGGGCAGCGCAATCAACTGCACGTATTGCCGCTACTGCGACCCATGCCCGTATGGCGTCGACATCGCTGGCACGTTCCACGTCTACAATACGTGGGCGGAGCGCCTGCACCTCGGCGAGGGCGAAGATGCCGCTGCAAGCGACAGCGAGCGCACAGAATTTCTTCGCCACTACCACAATGAAGTTGCAAAGAAAGCGCGCGCTGACATGTGCATCCATTGCAACGAATGTCTCCCGAAATGCCCGCAGCATCTGCCGATTCCCGACCTCCTCGCGAAAGTGAACCAGCTGGCTGGCGCGTCTGGCAGAAAGGGGGCTTCCGCATGATGCAGAAACACTTCGGACGCCCGCTCCGCATCCTGCTCGGCTGGCTTGTCATGAGCGCGTTCCTGCTCGGCTTCCTCGGGGTCGCAGGTGCGGACGTGCTCGCGCACTGGCAGCTCTTGCCCGCGCTCTTGGCAGGAAACGTGTTCACGGCTGCCATCCTCCTGCTGCTGACGTTGTTCTTCGGCCGCGCGTATTGCTCCATCCTCTGCCCGCTCGGGCTCTTTCAGGACTTCGTGAGCTTCCTCGCCGAGCGGCGAAAGGGCGGCAAGCGGCGCTATGCATATCGGCAGGAATCGCGAAAGCTCCGCTATGGCGTGCTCGCCATGCTTGCCTTCGGCCTGCTCGGCGGCGCGGCGGCCGTCCCGCTGCTGCTCGACCCGTATACGATCTTCGGACGGATGGCGACGCACCTCTTCGCGCCCGCCGTGCACAGCGGCGCGAACCAGCTCATCCACTGGCAGATCGTGTATGACGGGCCGGACGTCGGGCTCGCGCACACGGATGTCGTCACATTCGGCATGGCGGCGATCGCCGTCGCGACCGCGTACCTCGTCATCATCAGCGTTGTCGCCTGGCGCTATGGACGGCTATACTGCCAAGCGTTCTGCCCCGTCGGCACGCTGCTCGGCACCGTCAGCCGCCATGCGGCCTTCCGCCTGCACTTCGGCGCGGACTGCATCTCGTGCGGCCTCTGCGCGAAAAGCTGCCCATCCTCCTGCATCGACGTCGCGCACCATCGCGTCGATGCCAGCCGCTGCATCGACTGCTTTACGTGCGTCTCCGTCTGCCCGAAGGGCGCGCTCGCCTTTGGCCGGCCGCCGAAAGCAAACGCAACCGCGAAGGGACAAAGCGACGTGGCCGATCCCAATGCTTCGAATGGTGCCCCCGACCTGACGCGGCGGCAGATGATTGCAGGCTCCGCCCTTGCCACCCTCGCAGCTGCTGGCGCGCTCACGAAAGGCGCACGCGGCACGGCGCTTGCGGCCGCGCCCGAAAAAGTCGTGCGCCCGCCCGGCGCGCTTTCCTATGCATCATTTTCTGAGCTCTGCACGGCCTGCCACCTCTGTGTCGCGAGCTGCCCGCAAGGCATCATCCGCCCCGCGAATCTCGAATACGGCCTCGGCGGCATCTTCCAGCCGCGCCTCGATTTCACAGACGGCTACTGCGATCCCTCGTGCACGCGCTGCAGCGACGTCTGCCCCGCTGGCGCCCTCACGCCCGTCGCGAAAGAAGAGAAGCGCCAGCTCAAAATCGGCACGGCGCTCTACCATCCCGAGACCTGCGTCATCTTGACGGAAGGCCGCACGTGCGGCCACTGCGCCGAGGTCTGTCCCATCGAGGCCATCACGATGGAAGACGATGGCAATGGCCACCTGCTCCCGCGCGTCCATCACCGCCGCTGCATCGGCTGCGGCTCGTGCGAATACCACTGCCCCGCTCAGGAGAAAGCCATCCGCGTCGTGGGCAAGGAAGAACAATCCCTTACGGAACCCGGCGGCCGTTTTGGTGCCCCAAAGAAATAATTGACAATATGCAAATTGCATGCTATCATGAGGACAGTTGATTTAGGAGGTCTTGCACCATGAAAAAGAAATCCATGATCCTGTCTGCCGTACTCGCGGCGAGCCTGCTCTGCTTCGGCGGAAATGCCGACGTCTCCGCATCCTCAGCGCATCACGATGAGGCCGAGCACGTCCACGCCACCCATGCCACCGCATCCGTCGACGGCGGCTGGACGGTGACGGAAGGACGCACGAAGCTCGACAAGCATGCCAAGAGCGTCTTCACGAAGGCTATAGATGGCCTCCTCGGCTGCGACTACGAGCCCGTCGCCCTGCTCGGCACGCAGGTCGTCGCCGGGACGAACTACTGCTTTCTCGCCCGCCTGACGCCCGTCGTGCCAGACGCGACGCCGTACTGGGGTCTCGTGTATGCCTATGAAGACTTGCAGGGCAATGTAAAGCTCACAAGCGTCAAAGACCTGCCGCTCGGCGAGTGACATCTTCTCACGCACCAAAAAACTGCTGACCAGCATCACGAACTGGCAGCAGCTTTTTTCATGGTAAATGACCTGCTTTCTCTTTTTCCGCCCACGCCCGGACTTTTTCGAGAAACAGCCGCACGGCCGGCGAGAAGGTCTGGTATTTCTTCGTGACGAGCACGGCGGGCACGGTCACGGGCGGATTCATGGGGCGAAATGCGAGATTCCGCGCGCCGTGCGTGTCGATGAGGCGGTCGAGGCAGAAGACGAGGCATGTGCCCTGCTCTGCGAGGAACGCTGCATTGTAAATCAGGTTGTACGTGCAGATGACGTTTTTCGCGTCATTGTCTTTCCACATGGCCGGAATCGTCGGATGCTGCCCGTCCGCCGCCTGCTGCGGCAGGGCGAGCGGCACGTCTTTGAGGTCGTCAAACGTCACGGCCGTTTTCGCCGCGAGCGGATGATCCTTTGGCATCAGCACGCCAAATTCATCGGCATACGGCAGATCGAGATAGTCGTATTTATCCAGCCGATCGACGCCGAGCAGCAGGCCGATGTCGAGGATGCCCTTGTCCATGCGTTCGAGGTATAATGGCACCATGAATTAAGACATATCCCAGCCGCCTTTATAATGAATCTCGTGGTATACTGAAGGTACCAATTGAAAGGAGATTCATCATGTC
>CACZFT010000029.1 GCA_902780535.1 uncultured Selenomonas sp.
GCGACGCTTGACGCCGTCTGCGATGAGGTCGATTGTCCACGGCGCGACGCGGTCATCCTCAATCTCCGCCGCATAGCGCTTCTTCCAGGCCGTGATGTGCACGCGTTCCAGTCGGCGCAAAAACCGCCGCCCGCTCTCGAGCACGCGCCACGGCAGGGGCTCGGGTGCTTCGCCGTGGTAGCAGGCCAGGCGGACTTCGCGGTTCTTCACGGCGACGATGGCGGTCAGGGACTGTTCTTCCATCTGGAGTTTCAGGCGTTCGAGCAAGATATGGGGGCCTCCTCTTTCTGTTATTTTTCTATTATACGACAACGGAAGGAAAAGCTCAAATGGCACAGGATGTCAGTGGATGTGTCATGCGTTGCGGATGGCGGCGGCTTCGCTCCGGAGCGCGGCCGCGAAGGCCCGAACATCGTCCTCCGTCGTAAATCGGCCGAGCGTGACGCGAAGCGAACTCTGGGCGCGGTCCTCCGGGATGCCCATGGCCGAGAGGACGTGCGAAGGCTCGAGCGAGCCCGCGCTGCACGCGCTGCCGGCCGAGATGGCGAAGCCCGCGCGGTCGAGGCGGATGAGCAGCGACCCGCGGCGAATGCCTTCGATGCCGAAATTCAGCGTGCCGGCAAGGCTCTGCGCGTCATCCGCCGGGCTGTTGCGGAACGCACCGGGGATGGTAGAAATTTCGTCCCAGAGGATTTTTTTGAGCCGGCGCAGCTGCTGAGCTTCCCCTGCCAGTTCCTTCTGCGCGATTTCCGCCGCGCAGCCGAGGCCGGCGATGGCGGGGACGTTTTCCGTGCCCGCGCGCAAACCGCGCTCCTGCGCGCCGCCATGGATGAGCGGGTCGATTGTGACGCCGCGCCGCACGTAGAGCACGCCCGTCCCCTTCGGCCCATAGAGCTTGTGGCCGGAGAGCGAAAGGGCGTCGATGCCGAGCGCATCGACGTCGATCGGGATGTGCCCCGCCGCCTGCACGGCGTCCGTGTGGAAGTCCGCCCCATGGTCATGCGCGATGGCCGCGAGTTCTTTGACGGGCTCGATCGTGCCGACCTCGTTGTTCGCGAGCATGATGCTGACAATGCCGATTGCCTCTTTTGCTAGGAAGCCCACCGAAAGCACCGCTTCGAGGTCTTCCGGCGAAACGCGGCCATCCCCGTCGACCGGCAGATAGACGACGGGAAAGCCCTGCCGCTCCAGCCACTCGCACGTCCGAAGCACCGCCGGATGCTCGACCGCCGACGTCAAGATGCCGCACGGAAGACCCTCTTCGCGCCGCGCAAACGCCATGCCTTTGAGCGCCGCATTGTCGCTCTCACTGCCGCCGCTCGTGAAAAAGATGTCAGAAGGCGCCGCCCCGAGCAAAGACGCCACCTGCCGCCGCGCCTTCTCCACATGGCTGCGCGCCGTGCGGCCGGGAGAATAGAGACTCGATGCGTTGCCGTAGACGTTGGCGAGCTCCTGCTGCATGACGGACATCACACGCGAATCGGGCGGCGTTGTTGCTGCATAATCTAAATAAATGACTCTAGCAAGGTCTCCCTGCTTGTCAGGCTTTCGCATCCTACTACTCCCCCCGCCGCTCACGCGGCCCGTCCCCCCTCAATGAGGGGGGCTGAATTTTCCGTGGCTTTCATCCCGCGCACCCCATGCGTTTGCGGCCGTCGCCTTTGCAGAGGTCGGCGAGCGTGATGCTTGCGAGGACGTCGTTGATGCTGTCGCAGACCTTTTCCCAGATGCCGCGCGTCACGCATTCGCTCGCGCGGGCGCAGTGAGCGGCCTTCTCCCCTTCGAGCAGGCAGTCGACGAGGGCGATCGGCCCCTCGGCCGCCGTGATGATGTCGCAGATCGTGATGTCTTCCGGCGCACGCGCGAGTTCGTAGCCGCCCTGCGCGCCGCGCGTACTCGTGACGAGGCCGGCCTTGCGCATCGTGCCCATGAGCTGTTCGAGATAGTTTTCGGAAAGGCCCTGGCTCACGGCGATGGTCTTCAAAGGCACGATGCCCTGCCCGTAATGCTGCGCGAGTTCGTAGAGCGCCGTGACGCTGTAACGTCCTTTTGTCGATAGTTTCATATGTTTCTCCTTCAGTACCGTTCCGGCCAGCAGCGGTGCAGATATTCTCCGAGCGTCTTTTCGCGTCCGATATCCGTCGGCCGGTAGTAGTGCGCGCGGGCGCGGACGAGGGCGTCGGGCAGGTATTGCTGCTTCGTGAAATGGCCCTCGAAGTCGTGCGGGTAAACGTAGCCCTGCCCGTGGCCGAGCTTCGCAGCACCTTTGTAATGCGAATCGCGAAGGTGCAGCGGCACACCGCCGCAGTTCTTGCCGCGCACGTCGGCGAGCGCCGCGTCAATGCCGAGGTAGGCCGCGTTGCTCTTTGGCGCTGAGGCGACGTAGGTGACGGCCTGGCCGAGCGTGATGCGCGCCTCAGGGAGGCCGACGAACTGCACGGCCTGCGCGGCTGCCATCGCGACGACGAGCGCCATCGGGTCGGCGTTGCCGACGTCCTCCGACGCGCAGATCACGATGCGCCGCGCGATGAAATTGACGTCCTCGCCGCCTGCGAGCATCCGCGCGAGATAATGGAGCGCCGCGTCCGGGTCGCTGCCGCGCATGCTCTTGATGAAGGCCGACGCCGTATCGTAATGGTTGTCGCCCTTCTTGTCGTACGACTGGACGCGCTCGCCGACGATGCTCTCCATGAGGTCGTGCGTCAGGGCGCCGCCCGTTGGCGGCAACATGGCCGCCATCTCTTCGAGGAGGTTCAGCGCCATGCGCGCATCACCGCTGGCAAACTGGGCGATGGAGGCGAGCACGCCGTCCTCGGCCGTGAGATGCTGTGCGCCGAGACCGCGCTCCGTATCGCCCAAAGCCTGCTGCAGGATGCGGACAATCTGCCCGTCCGTGAGTTTCTGCAGCCGCACGACGCGCAGGCGTGACAGCAGCGCATGGTTGACCTCGAAGAACGGGTTCTCCGTCGTCGCGCCGATCAGGACGAGCCGCCCGTCCTCGACGTAGGGCAGCAGGACATCCTGCTGGCTCTTGTTGAAGCGGTGGATTTCGTCGATGAAGACGATCGTGCGCTTCTGGTAGTATTTGCGGTTCTCCTCGGCCTCCTTGACGATGGCGCGGATGTCGGCAATGCCCGACGCGACGGCGTTGAGTTTTTTGAACGCGCTGTGCGTGAGGCCCGCGATCATCTGCGCGAGCGTCGTCTTGCCCGTGCCGGGCGGCCCGTAGAGAATCATGGACGGCACATGATCCTGCTCCATCATGCGCCGCAGGAACCGGCCGGGGCCGACGGCCTCCTGCTGGCCGATGAATTCCTGAAACGTGCGCGGCCGCATCCGCTGTGCGAGCGGTGCAAACCGGCTGGCCGCGCCGCCACCGTCCGAAGCTTCCGCGGCTGCAGCAAAGAGATCTAGATCTTCCATCGTGTCAGTCCTTCCCCGTCGATCCGAAGCCGCCGGTGCGCGCGGCGCCTTTGCCTGCCGTGTCGCCGTCAACGGTGCGGTACGCGAAGAACATGCCCTGCGCGATGCGTTCGCCTTTCTTGACGGTGTACGCCTCGGCGCCCGCATTGCAGATGGCGATCTGGATGTGGCCTTCGTTGCCGGGATTATCGTAGTAGTCCGCATCGATGACGCCGACGCTGTTAGCGAGCATGAGCTGGTGCTTTGCCGCGAGGCTCGAACGGATGGTCAGCAGCAGCACCTCGCCGGGCTGCATATAGGCCTTGAGCCCGGTCGGCACGAGTGCGACGCGCCCGGGCTGTACGGCCGCGTCCTCTGCCGCCTCGATGTCATATCCCGCGCTCGCGGCCGTCTTCCGCTGCGGCAGATGAATGCCGCGCCCCGCATACGCTCCGACGATCTCGAATCCTCGCTGTCTTTCCAAAATAATATGACTCCTTCTTTCGACGCCCGCGTAAAATACAATCGTGCTCTTACAACGCCGTGCTTGTGAGACTCCTTCCGACCCCCTTCGGGGGCCACCTCCCTCTGAGAGGGAGGCAACGCACATCAGGGCTTTTAAGGCTCCCTCTCAGATAAGCAGACGCTTAGCGCTTTAGCGCTTAGCGGTCGCTTATGCCGCTTGCGGCTGGGAGCTGTCAGCCGAATGGCTGACTGAGGGAGTCTCACAAGCTAGTCGCATGAGATGCATGATTGCCGCTTACGCGGGCGCCGCAATCGCTTTTCCCATCCCACATGAAAAAAGCTCTCCCCCGCAGGGGAAAGCTCCTCGGTTTCATGCTTCTTTCGGCTCTTCCGCCTTCTTCGGCTGCTCGCCCTTCTCCGCTTTTTCCCCCGTGAAGCTGCCGCTGATCGGGCGGGCCGGGGTCACGGTCGAGATGGCGTGCTTGTAAATCATCTGCTGCTTTCCCATCGAATCGATGATCACCGTGAAATTATCGAAGCCGCGGACATTTCCCTTGATCTGGAAGCCGTTGACGAGATGCACCGTCACGGGGACGTTCTCCTTGCGCACCTGGTTCAGGAAGCTGTCCTGCAAATTAATCTGTTTCATAGCCATCAAAAATCACCTCATAGCAACAAGAGCAACGCTTTTAGGAAGCACTTTTCGTCTTCCTTTTTCTCTACATCCTTACTGATTCGACCTTTTTTTGAAAAATCCTCTCACGTCGGAAAGAATCTCGTTCAAAATTTTTTCTGCAGGCGCCGTCGCGTCGTACCAATGGATGTACTTCATGCGGCGGTACCATGTCAGCTGGCGTTTCGCGAAATGGCGCGTCGCCGTCTGGATGGCCGTGATGGCCTCCTGCTCCGTGCAGTCCCCCGCGAGGAACGCCGCCGTCTCCTTGTACCCGATGCCCTGCATGGCCTGCATCCCGCGCGTGACGCCGCGGGCGAGCAGGCCGCGTACTTCGCGAGCGAGGCCGTCCGCCCACATCTGCCGCACGCGCTCGTTGATGCGGTCATAGAGCTCGGGACGCGGCCGCGTGAGCCCTGCGACAAAGGCGTCGTAGGGTGGCTCGCCCTTTTCGCGCGAAATGGATTCTCCGCCGAGGTGCGCGACTTCGAGGGCCCGGATGACGCGGCGGACGTTGTTCGGATGAATGGTCTTCGCCGCCTCGGGGTCCGTGCGGCACAAAAGGTCATAGACGGCCGCACCGCCCTCGGTTTCCACCATGCGCAGAAGCTCCGCGCGGTACGCGGGGTCGCTGCCCGTCTCGTTAAACACATACCCTTCGACGAGCGACTGGACATAGAGCCCCGTGCCGCCGACGAGGAACGGCAGTTTCCCGCGTGCGGCCATGTCGCGGATGCACGCATCGGCCTCCTGCTGGAACTCCTGGACGCTGTAGCTCTCCCACGGTTCGCGGATGTCGACGAGGTGGTGGACGATGCCCTGCCGCTCTTCTACGCCCGGCTTTGCCGCACCGATGTCGAAACCGCGGTAAATCAGCATCGAGTCGCCCGAGATGATCTCCGTGCCGAGCGCCTTCGCGAGCTCGATGGAGAGTGCCGTCTTTCCGACCGCCGTCGGGCCGAGCAGCACGAGAAGGTTTGGTTTTCCTGTCATGCGAGCTCGATCGTTTCGCCCGGGCGCACGATGTCGACTTTCGCCGGCGTCATAGACTCCGTGACTTCCTTGTATTTCTCGACGTCCTGCGCGATGATCGGCCACGTATCATAGTGGATCGGGATGACATGGCGCACGCCGAGCCACTTCGCCGCGAGCGCCGCGTCCTCAAGACCCATCGTGTAGTTGTCGCCGATCGGCAGCATCGCGTAATCGAGCGGGTCTTTCCTGCCGATGAGCTGCATGTCGGAAAACAGCGCCGTGTCGCCCGCGAAATAGAGCACCTTGCCGCCCATGTAGATGACGAAGCCGCAGGCGATGCCGCCAGCGACGCCCGAGCTGTGCTGCGCGAGCGTCATGCGTACCTTGCCGAATGGCAGGTTCAGCGACCCGCCGAGATTCATGCCGTGGAGCTTTGCCGCCGGAAGGTCGAGCAGCCCGAGCACCTCCGGCACGCCGACGACGTCCGCGCCCGTGCGCGCCGCAATGGCCTGCGCATCGCCGAAATGGTCGCCATGCGCATGCGAGAGCAGGATAGTATCAGCCTCGACTTTGTCGGCCGAAATGGCCGCCTTCGGATTGCCCGTCAGGAACGGGTCGGTCAGGACTTTGTGCGTGCCGTCATCGAGGCAGAAACAAGAATGTCCGTAAAAAATGAACTTCAACATCAGAACGACTCCTTTCGGCTGTGAATTGCCATCCGAAATCACAGATGATAAAATAAGATACAACTATTATATCACAGGAAACAATGAGATGGAAAGGGAGACCGTGATGGAGATGCAGAAAACGTCGGAACGAACGACCATCCATCTGCCGCAGGGAACGCTCGACTTTCATCGGCCGCTGCCGGAACGCGCGCGGCTGCTGGTGCTTGGCGGGCGCGCGCCCGCTGTCCCGTGGCTGCAGGAATGGAGGCGGGCCTGGCCATCGGCGGACGTCTATGCCGTCGACCACGGCGTCGATGCCTGCCGCAGGGCGGGGCTCTCGCCGACGCTGCTGATCGGCGACGCGGACAGCGCAACGCCGGAGAACTGGCGCTGGGGCGAGGCACGGGCCGCGCGCGTCGAGCGCCACCCCGTCGAAAAGGATTTCACGGACACGCAGCTCGCGCTCCGGCGCGCCATGGAGGACGGGTCCGCCGTGCTGCTGCTGACGGGCGCGTTCGGCGGGCGGTTCGACCACGCGTACAGCACGATCTTTTCGGCCGCGCAGGTGCAGACGCCCTGCGTGCTGGCTGACGAAAGGGAGCTCGTAGTCTACGTCCATGGCGGAGAGCGCCTCACGGTGGCCTTCCGGCAGCAGCCAAAGGCTCTCTCGCTGCTGCCGATGACGGCCGAGGCCGAGGGCGTCACGCTCCAGGGCACGCACTGGCCGCTCACGGACGCTGTGCTCTGCCAAGGACGACCAAACGCTGTCAGCAATGTGGTGGAAAAAAGCAGCAAGGATTGCACGTTGCAGGTACGAGAAGGATGCATCGCATTGTATGCATGTTTCTTCCCCGCGTAAATCACAATCCTGAATCTCATCCGTCCATCTTGTGAGACTCCTTCAGTCAGCTCCGCTGACAGCTCCCTCTGAGAGGGAGCCTGTGTGCCTCTGCCGCACGGCCTCGTAGAGGACGATGGCGGTGGAGACGGCGACGTTGAGGGACTCGGCGCCGCCGTACATCGGGATGTAGAGCGTTTCTGAGGATGCGAGGAGGGTCTCTGAGACGCCCTGCCCTTCGTTGCCGAAAATGATGGCTGCCGGGCCGGTAAAGTCGGCCGCGTCATACGGGCGGGCCTTGGCGTCGAGGGCCGTGGCGTAGAGGCGCAGGCCGCTTTCGCGGGCAAAGGACAGGAATGCTTCCTCCGTGACGCCGCTGACGACGGGCAGGTGAAACAGCGACCCCATGGCCGCGCGGACGACCTTCGGGCTGTAGATGTCCGTCGTGCCCTTGAGCAGGATGAGGCCCGCCATGCCCGCCGCATCGGCCGTGCGCAGGATGGTGCCGAGGTTGCCGGGGTCCTGGATGCGGTCGAGGACGACATAGCAGGGCGGCTGGGCGGCGGCAGATGCGCCGGCCGTGGCGGTGCCGGTCGGGCTGACGGAGGTTTTCGTGAGGCGGGCGAGGTCATCGAGGCTCCGCTGTTTCTGTGCGAGGACGAGCAGCAGGCCCTGCGGCGTCTGGGTGTCGCCAGCCTTCTGGTAGACGCTTTCGGGCACGAGGGCGACAGGGACGCCGTTTTCTTCCAGCGTTGCGATGACGGCCGCCGCGCGCGGCTCCCCTGCCGCATGCGGCGTCACGAGTGCGTAGCCCACGTCCCAGTCCGAGGCCGCCGCCATCTCGGCGAGCCGCACGCCTTCGGCGAGGAACTTCCCCGTCTTTTCGCGCGCCATGCGCTTCGCGAGTTGCGCGGCGAGCTTGATTTTCGGATTCGTCAGGCTTTCAATCTGAATCATGAAGGGGCTCCTTATCAAAAAAACTGCGAGGGAAAAATTTCCTTCGCAGTTTTTTTCATGCGTGATAAAAATCAGAGGCTCTCTTTCGCAACGTTGACGAGCTGCGTGAAAGCGGCTGCATCATTGATGGCGAGGTCAGCGAGCATCTTGCGGTTGACTTCGACGCCAGCCTTCGTGAGGCCGCAGACGAGACGGCTGTAGGAGATGCCGTTCGTGCGGGCTGCAGCGTTGATGCGGGCGATCCAGAGGCGGCGGAAGTTGCCCTTCTTTGCACGGCGGTCGCGGCGTGCATAGTAGAGCGCCTTCATGACGGTCTCGTTGGCTTTCTTGAACTGCTTGCTCTTGGAGCCCTTGTAGCCCTTGGCGAGCTTCAGGATCTTTTTATGACGACGATGTGCCGTGACACCGACTTTGACTCTTGGCATAGTGGTTTCCTCCTATATATCGAACGATGTTTCTTTTGTGATAGGCCCCCTCCCAGAGGGGGCTGTCAGCCGTATGGCTGACTGAGGGATAAGCAGACGCAAGGCGCTTTAGCGCCTATGCGGTCGCTTATGCCGTAAGACTGTCTCACAAGATGAATTTATGCAATTCTGGATTGTGTTTTATGCGGGCTGCATGGTTGCTTTTTCGGTGCCCGCGTAAATGACAATCGTACATCTACCACGTCGTGCTTGTGAGACTCCTTCCGACCCCTTCGGGGCCACCTCCCTCTGAGAGGGAGGCATGGGCAATTACCCGTTCGGCAGCATTCTCTTGACGCGGCCGAAGTCTGCGCCCGAGGCGATGGCGGCCTTGCGCAGGTTGCGCTTGCGCTTCGGGGACTTCTTCTCGAGGATGTGGCTCTTGTAAGCCTTGTTGCGTTTGTATTCGCCGCTTCCCGTCACCGTGAAACGTTTTGCTGCTGCTCTGCGCGTCTTAATTTTCGGCATGAGTATTTCCTCCTTGCGTTGCAGGCTTTTCCTGCTGCTGTTTCTTCTTGTTCTTGCCCGACGATTTCTGCGCTTTCGGCGCGACAATCATCGTCATGTTGCGGCCTTCGAGCTTGGCACCGCGCTCGATCGAGACGGTGTCGCCGAGGACGCCCGCGACTTTTGCGAGCACTTCCTTGCCGAGCTCCGGATGGGAGAGCTCGCGGCCGCGGAACATGATCGTCACCTTGACCTTGTTGCCCTCGCCGAGGAACTTGACGGCGTTCTTGAGCTTGACGTCGAAGTCGTGCTGCTCGATGTGCGGGCGGAGCTTGACTTCCTTGATCGTGATGACTTTCTGCTTCTTGCGGGCTTCTTTCTCCCGCTTCTGCTGCTCATAGCGGTACTTGCCGAAGTCCATGATGCGGCAGACCGGCGGCTTCGCCTTCGGCGCGACCTCGACGAGGTCGAGATGCTGCTCTTCGGCCATGCGCTGGGCTTCGCGCGTCGGCATGATGCCGAGCTGCTCGCCCGTCGCGCTCGTCACGCGGACTTCGCGGATCCGGATTTCTCCATTGATTCTCAGTGAGTCCCTGCTAATGGTGAAAACACCTCCTGCAAAATATTGGTTGTATCGTATCCACAAAAAGAGGATGGCGCACAAACGCCACCCTCTCGAAACTCTACATTTCGTATAGACCACCTGGCCTAAAACGGCCAGCAGGTGAGAAGCGGCGGCTTCTGCTTTCTGAACACAAAGAGAAGTATACTACGAAATGCATCTTGTGTCAAATGTTTTTTAGTACTTCTGATCTCTCGTCGCGATCTTTTTCTGGACGTACTGGATGAAGTCTTCCGCCTTCATCGTCTCGCTGTCCTTTTCGCCGTACTTGCGAACTGCGACGGTGCCGTCCGCCATTTCCTGGTCGCCGACGACGAGCGTGTACGGGGTCTTCTTGACCTGCGACTCGCGGATCTTGTAGCCGACTTTTTCGCTGCGGGCGTCGACTTCGACGCGCAGGCCGAGGTCGAACATCTTTTTCTTGAGCTCGTACGCGTAGTCCGTGTGCTTGTCCGTGATCGGGATGATGCGGGCCTGCACCGGGGCGAACCAGACTGGGAACGCGCCGGCGTAGTTTTCAATCAGGATGCCGATAAAGCGCTCGATGGAGCCGTAGACGACGCGGTGGAGCATGATTGGGCGATGCTTCTCACCGTCTTCGCCGACATACGTGAGGTCGAATTTCTCCGGCATCTGCATGTCGTACTGGATCGTGCCGCACTGCCACGTGCGGCCGATGGAGTCTTTGAGGTGGAAGTCGATCTTCGGGCCGTAAAACGCGCCGTCGCCTTCATTGACGATGTACTTGAGGCCGCGGTGCTCGAGGGCTTTGCGGAGGCCGTTCGTCGCGGCTTCCCACTCCTCGTCCGTGCCCATGGAGTCCTCCGGACGCGTCGAGAGCTCGGCGACGTACGTCAGGCCGAACGTGCTGTAGACTTCGTCAAAGAGGTCGATCGTGTGCTGGATCTCTTTTTCGACCTGATCCGGCGTGACGAAGAGGTGCGCGTCGTCCTGCGTGAAGTTGCGGACGCGGAACAGGCCGTGGAGCTCGCCGGATTTCTCGTGGCGATGGACGAGGCCGAGCTCGCCGAGGCGCAGCGGCAGATCGCGGTAGCTGCGCTGCTGCGTCTTGTAGACGAGCATGCCGCCCGGGCAGTTCATCGGTTTGACGGCGTAGTCCTCGCCATCAATCTGCGTGAAGTACATGTTGTCCTTGTAGTGCGCCCAGTGGCCGGACGTCTCCCAGAGCTGGCGGTTCAGGATCATCGGCGTCTTGATTTCCTGATAGCCATAGCGGCGATGGACTTCGCGCCAGTAGTTGATGAGCTCGTTGCGGATGATCATGCCGTTCGGATGGAAGAACGGGAAACCGGGGCCTTCTTCATGCAGCGAGAAGAGGTCGAGCTGCTTGCCGAGCTTGCGGTGGTCGCGCTTCTTCGCCTCTTCGAGCATGTGGAGGTACGCGTCTAGGTCGGCCTGCTTTTCAAACGCCGTGCCGTAGATGCGCTGGAGCATCTTGTTGTGCTCGTCGCCGCGCCAGTACGCGCCCGCGATGCTCATGAGCTTCAGCGCCTTGACCTTGCCCGTCGAAGCGACGTGCGGGCCCGCGCAGAGATCCGTGAACTCGCCCTGCGTGTAGAGCGTGATGAGGGCATCTTTCGGCAGGTCGTTGATGAGCTCGACCTTGTACGTTTCGCCGAGGTCACCAAAGAGCTTCAGTGCTTCGTCGCGGGAGACCTCCTTGCGCACGAGCGGCAGGTTCTCCTTGACGATCTTCTTCATTTCCTTCTCGATGTCGGCGAGGTCGCTTTCGCTGAGCTGGCGATCCATGTCGATGTCGTAGTAGAAACCATTGTCGATGGCGGGGCCGATCGCGAGCTTGACGTTCTCGTTCTTATAAAGACGCTTCAGCGCCTGCGCGAGGATGTGCGAGCCCGTGTGGCGCAGCGCCCAGCGGCCGTCCGCATCGTCAAACGTCAGGAATTCGACCTTGGCGTCCTTTTCAAGAACCGTCGCAAGATCAACCGTCTTGCCATCGAGCTTCGCCGCCAGCACTTTCTTTGCGAGGCTGTTGCTCACGGATTTGACGAAATCAGCGATGGACGTCCCTTCCGCAACTTCGCGGACGGCGCCATCTTTCAGCGTGATGTTCAGCATGGAAAAATCCTCCCTAAAATCGCCAGCGCTCGCGCAGGAAACAAAGACTGGCAAAATACAAAAAGCCCCGTCCCAACGAAGGGACGAGGCTATAATCTCGTGGTTCCACCCTGCTTGCCTTTCCCCGTCGCTGGGAAAAAGCCGCTCACCATTGATAACGGAGGCTCGCTCCGGCCGACGCTAGTCTCCTGCGCCCGAAGGCGCCAGATTTCACGCGGGCAGTTCCGAAGGGGTAACAACGGTCACGCGCAAGGCCATCCCACCATCGGCCTCTCTCTTTCGGGCGTGTCCCCCGCTGTCATGTCTTCGTCATGACCTGTAACAATGCTCATTATAGGAGCTCCCCGCCCGACTGTCAATAGGCGGCAGAAAACTTTTTCTTTCCTCAGTAGATGTGGTACTCTTTCCATGGAATCTGGTCGAGGCGCACCGTCTTGAGGAAATCGACGATGTCCTTGCGCCCATAGTAATGCGGCGTGCCATTCGCGTCCTGGCTCATCAGGATAATCGGCATGTTCGGAAAGAACTGCATGAGCTCGGAGCGCGCGGCGACGAGGTTCTGCGTGTAACGCGTGACCTCCGGCCGCACGGAGATGACTGCGAACGTCACGCCCTGCTCGATGATGACGGCGCCATGCAGCGTCATGACGATGCCCCCTTTCGGCGAAAACGATGGTGCAAAAAAGATGGTTTGCAAAAAAGACCCGCCACAGCTGTGACGAGCCTTTGGATTCTTTGCTTTTGGAAAGCAGGCAATCAGCGCTTCGAGAACTGGGAAGCCTTGCGTGCTTTCTTGAGGCCGTATTTGCGGCGCTCTTTTTCACGCGGATCGCGCGTGACGAAGCCGGCCTTCTTGAGAGCCGGACGGAGCTCGGCGTCCATCTCCATGAGGGCGCGCGTGATGCCGTGACGGATGGCGCCTGCCTGGCCCGTCACGCCGCCGCCAGCGACGTTGGCGATGACGTCGTACTTGTCATTCGTCTCCGTGAGGTTCAGCGGCTGGCGAACGATGAGTTCGAGCGTCTTGAGGCCGAAATATTCCTGCATGTCGCGGCCGTTGATCGTGACTTTGCCTTCGCCCGGGACGAGGCGGACACGTGCGACGGACGACTTTCTGCGGCCCGTGCCGTAGTAGCTAACCTGTGCCATGTATGTATTCCTCCTATCCCTTAGCGAATGTCAAACTTCAGTGCTTCCGGCTTCTGTGCTACATGCGGATGCTCCGGGCCAGCGTAGACGCTGAGCTTGCGGAACATCTGTGCGCCGAGGCGGTTGTGCGGGAGCATGCCCTTGATGGCGTGCTCGAGGACGCGCGTCGGGAAGCGGTCGAGCATCTGGCCGGCCGGCGTGAACGTCGTGCCGCCCTGATAGCCGGAATGACGGAAATACGTCTTCTTGACGAGCTTCTTGCCCGTGAATTTCACTTTGTCTGCATTGACGACGATGACGTAGTCACCCGTATCCACATGCGGCGTGTACGTCGGTTTGTTCTTGCCGCGAAGGACTTTCGCGATCTCTGCTGCGAGGCGGCCGACCGTCTGGCCTTCCGCGTCGACAACATACCATTTGCGCTCGATATTGGCAGCATTTGCCATGAACGTTGTCTTCATGCGTTTTCCCCCCTAAAGTTTAGGTAAGCAATGGTGAAAGATGGATGGGCGGATTTCATCAGTGCTACCTCAGGTAAATTCAGCTCGGATGTTCGGAAACAGGCTTCCGGGGCTGATGGAAACGCTCGTTCTGACATCACATGGAAATATTTTACAGATTGGAGAGGGCGTTGTCAAGGATTTTTTCTTGGCACATAGGAAAAATTTTTAGATAAGCCTCCCTCTCAGAGGGCAATGTCGTTAAGTTAAGGGCCAGGCCCCCTCTAGAGGGGGCTGTCAGCGAAGCTGACTGGGGGAGTAGTTGGGTGCTGGAGACAAACAGATCTGCAGAACGTTGCTACGACTGCATTCTTGCTTGGCTTCAGCATCCTACTACTCCCACCACCGCTTCGCGGTCCCCCTCCCTCTAGAGGGAGGCTGAAGTTCGAGCTTTTAAATCTTTCCGTGGGGTTGCGCGGCGCCGAGGTGGGCCGTGCTGTTGACGAGTTCGACGGCCGTCGTGTTGTCGTCGTTGTACGTGACGATGCTGACGGCCGTGTTGAACTGGCGGATCGTCCAGAGGTAGCGGAGGTCCATGTGGAGGGCGTGCGCGAGCAGCGTACGCAGGATGGCGCCGTGGGCTGTGACGGCGATGGTCTCGCCCTTGTGTTTTTCGCAGAGCTCGCGGATGCAGCCGAGGGCGCGCTCTTGGACGATGGGGAAAGATTCGCCATGCGGGATGACGAGGCGGTCGGGGCGCTGGAAAAAGTCCGTCAGGGCTTCCGGCCATGTCCCCGTGATTTCGTCATACGTCAGCCCTTCCCAGTCGCCGAAATTGATCTCGCGAAGCTCCTTGCGCGGCTCGACCGTCAGGCCGAAGCGGTCCGCGACGCACTTCGCCGTCGTCATGGCGCGGGTGAGGGTGCTCGAATAGATCGCCGTGATGTCAGGCGCCGGGAACTGCGCGGCGAGCTTCTTTGCCTGCTCGATGCCAAGCTCCGACAGCGGCACGTCCGACTGCCCCTGATAGCGGCCCGTGATGTTCCATTCCGTCTGGCCGTGGCGGATGAATACGATTTTTGTCATAATAACTCCTTGGTTCTATATGCTTTTTCAAAAAAGATGTCACGTAAGCCCAAGCCTCCCTCTGAGAGGGAGGTGGCCCCGAAGGGGGCGGAAGGAGTCTCACAAGATGGGCGTATGTGATTCTGGATTGCTTTTTACACGGGCGGCGCAGTTGCTTCTTTCGGCGCCCGCGTAAATGACAATCGTGAATCTCATACTTCGTGCTTGTGAGACTCCCTCAGTCAGCCATGCGGCTGACAGCTCCCCCTGAGGAGGAGCCAACGCACATCGAATCCCTTAACTTAATGACATTGTCTCAGAGGGAGGCACGCACCAAAGCAATGCCTTGCTTAATTCGCCATTTCTCTCCACACAGCCAGCAGGCGTTCGTTTTCCTCTTTTTTCCGCACGGCCAGCCGCAGCCAGCCTTCCGACAGGCCGGCGAAGGTGGCGCAGTCGCGGATGAGGATGCCGTTCTGGCGCAGGCCGCGGATGAGGCCTTCCGCCTGCCCTGCTTCTTTGAGGCGCAGCAGCAGGAAGTTCGCGCTTGGCGGCAGGACGGTCGCGACGTTTGGGAGCTTCGCCACGGCCTCGGCGAATTTCGGCGCGGTTTCGGCGATGAAGGCCTTTGATTTTTCCTGATAATCCTTGTCATGAAGCGCCGCAACGCCCGCGGCCTGGGCGAGGAGGTTGACGTTCCAGACGTCTTTGTGGGCGTCGAGTTTCGCGGCGAGGGCTGGCATGCAGACGCCGAAGCCGAGGCGCAGGCCGGGCATGGCGTAGAATTTCGTCAGGGAGCGCACAAGCAGGCAGTGCGGCAGGCGGCCGGCCTCGCGGCGGATCGTGTGCTCCGCTTCGTCCCTGCGGAAGTCGAGGAACGATTCGTCGACGACGAGGCTGCAGCCGAGCGCGGTCAGGCGCTCCGAGAGGCGCACGAGTTCTTCGCGCGAGAGAAGCGTCCCCGTCGGGTTGTTCGGGTTGCCGAGCACGACGGCAAGCGCCTCGCAGTCGATGGCGAAGCCGCTCCGCTCGCGCAGCAGGAAGTATTCGACGTCGGCGCCGCTTGCGAGCGCGGCCCTTTCGTACTCCGAAAATGACGGCACGGGCAGCAGCACGCGCTTTGGCCGCTCGACTTCGAAGAAGAGGTAGAAGAGTTCCGCCGCGCCGTTGCCGAGCACGAACGTGTCCTCGGGCGTCTCATAGACCTCCGCGAGCGCCGCGCGCAGCTCCCGCGCCTCGGGGTCGGGATAGTGGACGAGGCCGCCAATATGCGCCGCGATGGCGTCTTTCACCGACGCCGAGAGGCCGGTTCTTGATCAAAAATGCCAACCTCCCAGAAGCATCTGCGCCTGCGGCAGATGGATGAGAATCCAATACGTGAAGAGTGTTGCGGTCTCTGTGAGTTTTTCCGTCGCACCGTAGAGGTCGCCCGTGAGGCCACCGAGCTTTGCCGCCGCATAGCGGTCGAACGCGAGGCCGAACAAAATGGCGACGGCGAGCGCGAGGAGCGTGCCGGGCCCCCATGGCGCCGCGCAGACGATGGCGACGGCGCCCGCAAACGCGACGGTCCCCTGCCCCGCCAGTTCGTGAAACGCCTTTCCCATGCCTTCGGGGCGCGCATAGGGAAAGGCTGCGACGGCGAGCACCATGGCCATGCGGCCGAAAACGGGCAGCACGAAGAGCGCCACGAGGAGCACGGTCGGCGCGGC
>CACZFT010000030.1 GCA_902780535.1 uncultured Selenomonas sp.
GCGCCGAGGTCGAGGCCCGTGACCTTGTCCTCGAGCTCGTCCTTCGCCGTCAGCATGATGATGGGGATGGTCGAGAATTCGCGCACCTTGCGGCAGACTTCGAAGCCATCGAGGCCCGGCAGCATGACGTCGAGGAGCACGAGGTCGAACTTCTCCTGCCCGATGCGCTCGAACGCGCGCTGGCCGTTTTCCTCCGTCGCCGTCTCGAAGCCCTCATGCTCGAGCTCGATCTGCAGGAAACGCGCGATGCGGCGCTCATCTTCGACAATCAGGATGCGTACTGGTTCTTCCATTCTGTTTCCTCCTACTTCATCGTATTTTTCTAATGTAACCAATTCTTACTATATAACGGGACGGCGGGAAAGAAAAGCCTTTCCCGCCGTTTTTAATGGAAATATTACGCGAAACCGCTTTACCCGAGAAACATCTCGCGGAACAGCGTGAGGAAGTGCTGGGCGGACTGGGAAAGCGTACGGTTCTTGAGCCAGGCGACGACGGTGTGCGTCGTGATCTCAGGATTCACGAGGCGCTTGTAAAAGAGGTCGCCGTCCGTCAGCAGCGTCTTCGACGAAATCGGGAGGATCGCGAGGCCCATGCCCATCTTCGCGAGCAGGAGGTCCTGCACGATGCTGTCCGAAACGCAGAGAATCTTCGGCTCAAAACCGAGCTTGCGGCAATCGGTCGTGAAGAGGGACTGCCACCGGAGCGGGATGATGAGCGGCTGGTCTTTGAGCTCTGCCACCTGCACCTCGTGCGGGTCCTTGCCAATCATGTGGTCGCGGTGCATGACGGCGACGAGCGGCTCGTTCGGCAGGACGATGGATTCGTAGACGCGCGCATCGACCTGCGTGCGCGTGATGCCAATCTCGATGACGCGGTTGTCGAGGAGCTCGAGGATGCGCGTGCCCTCGCCCTCCCAGAGCTGGAACGTGACCTGAGGATAGCGGCGGTGGAATTCATTGATGAGTTCCGGCAGCAGCATCGCCCCCGATGTCGTAATCGTGCCGAGCCGGATGCAGCCGCTGACACCCGCACCAATCTCCGTGATTTCACGCACCGTGCCGTCGACCATGCCGAGGATGTGCTCGACGCGCGAATAGAGCACGCGCCCGGCATCCGTCAGGCGGATGCGGCGGCTGCCGCGCTCGAAGAGCTGGACGCCGAGCTGCGTCTCGAGGCGCTTCATCTGGCGCGAGAGTGCGGGCTGCGCGATGCCGAGCCGCTGGGCTGCGTGGCTGATGCTGCCCTCCTCGACAATCGCGTAGAACGCGCGCATATCCTTGATTTCCATACCCATGTCCTTCCCCTGCGGTCTTCCCGCATGAAATGTCTTTCTATAGTACATCCGTTATAGTTTCCAAAGCGTATAGTCATATTATACGTTTTTCAGCATAGGAGCGCAAATTTTTTCGGCCGTTTCTGCATAGTGCAGCGCACGGTATGCTGTACAATGTATCCATGCGTGACAATTCACGCTTGCACCTGCTTTCTGTCCTGCGCTATAATGTAGCAAGCAACACGGAAAGAAGGTCACCTCTACTATGTCGAAACTTACCGAGGCCATGACGGCCGTTTCCAGAACCATCCTGCGGGAGAAAGATTTCCTGACCGAGCTCGATGCCAAGATTGGCGACAGCGATCACGGCATCAATATGGCGCGCGGCTTCCACGCCGTCGAGGACGCGCTCGCGTCGATCAAAGACCCGACGAATCCAAAGCTCGTGCTCGAAACCGTCGGCGAGACGCTGCTCGAAAATGTCGGCGGCGCGGCCGGCCCGCTCTATGCCGCCGGCTTCCTCGCAGCCGCGAAGGCCTGCGCGCCGGACGAAAAGCTCACAGTCGCCTCGTGCGAAAAGCTCTTCGGCGCCGCCGTCGAGGCCATCAAGAAGCGCGGCCGCGCGGGCAAAGGCGACAAGACGATGCTCGACGTGCTCATCCCGATCTACGAATGCTTCACGCCCGAATACGCCGACGGCCTGACGCTCCGCGAGTGCCTGACGGAGGCGAACTACGCTGCGACGGACGGCGTCGAATACACGAAGACCATCGCCGCCCGCAAAGGCCGCGCCAGCTATCTCGGCGAGCGCAGCATCGGCTACCAGGACCCCGGCGCCACGAGCGCCATGCTCATGTACCGCGCCGTGTACCAGTTCCTGAACTCACAGCCTCGCTAACCAAAGCCCTGCGCCCGAGCAAGCCCCCCTCTAGAGGGGGGACGGGCCGCGTGAGCGGCGGGGGGAGTCCCCTGCACGACAGATGAATCCGCAGGTCGCACCTTCCGCGGGTGCGACTCTTTTTTTCGATACCTATTTGTAGTATACTTGATGCAGAAATTTTCAATTCTATTGGAGGGCATTTATTTTGACACAACAGAAAGTACGCACGCGCTTCGCGCCGAGCCCGACGGGGTACATGCACATCGGCAACCTGCGCACGGCGCTTTACGCCTATCTCTTCGCCAAGGCCAACGGCGGCGACTTCATCCTGCGCATCGAGGACACCGATCGCACGCGCTACGTCGCCGACGCCGTCGACTTCATCGAACGCACGCTGAAACTGGCGGGCATCACGCCGGACGAAGGCCCAGGCTACGGCGGCGACTGCGGCCCGTACGTCCAGAGCGAGCGCATGGACCTCTACAAGAAATACGCCGAAGAACTCGTCAAGACCGGCCACGCCTACTACTGCTTCTGCGACCCGAAGGAAGACCACACGACGGGCGAATTCGGCGGCTATGACCGCACATGCCGCAACCTCTCGCAGGACGTCATCGACGAGCACCTCAAAAACGGCGACCCCTACGTCATCCGCCAGAAGATGCCGCTTGACGGCGAGACGTCGTATCAGGACGTCCTTCACGGCACCGTCACGATCCCGAACAGCGAGCTCGAGGACCAGGTGCTCTTAAAGCGTGACGGCATGCCGACGTACAACTTCGCGAACGTCATCGACGACCACCTCATGGGCATCACGCACATCATGCGCGGTGCGGAATTTATCACCTCGACGCCGAAATACATCCTCCTCTACCAGTCGTTCGGCTGGGACGTCCCCGTCTTCATCCACCTCGCCCCCGTCATGGGCAAGAACGAGGACGGCAGCGTCTCGAAGCTCTCGAAGCGCCACGGCGCCACGTCGTTCGACGACCTCGTCAAGATGGGCTACCTCCCCGAGGCTATCGTCAACTACGTCGCGCTCCTCGGCTGGAACCCGAAGACGACGAACCAGGAAATCTTCTCGATGCAGGAACTGACCTCCCATTTCTCGCTCGAAGGCCTCTCGAAGTCCCCGGCCGTCTTCGACTACCAGAAGCTCGGCTGGGTCAGCGGCGAATACTTCAAGGCCATGGAGCCCGCGAAATTCGCCGAGATGGCGAAGCCGTTCGCTGGCGACCTGCCCGACTACCTCGCAGCACACTGGGACAGCCTCGCCGAGCTCCTGCGCACGCGCATCGAGCGCCTCGGCCAGATTCCTCAGGAAATCGGCTTCCTCTGCGAGCAGCCGGCCTTTGACGCCGAGCTCTACGTCAACAAGCGCAACAAGGTCACGCCCGAAAAGGCCAAAGACCTGCTGCCCGCCGTCATCGAGCTGCTCGAGGCCGTGCCCGAAAGCGAGTGGACGAACGACAGCCTCTATGCGAAGCTCGAAGCGCACATCGAGGCCACGGGCGTCAAGAAAGGCCTCATGATGTGGGTCGTCCGCATCGCGGCCGCGGGACAGAAAGTTACGCCAGGCGGCGCGACCGAGATCCTCACGCTCCTCGGCAAAGAAAATTCCCTCGCGCGCCTCAAAAAAAGTCTTGACGCGCTCAACGCGATGTAATATAATAATGCTTGTCCTTAGCGCGGCGGCATGAAACCGTCCGCAAGCGGCAAGCAAATGGCGCCTTCGTCAAGCGGTTAAGACACCGGCCTCTCACGCCGGGTTCATGAGTTCGAATCTCATAGGCGTCACCATCGGCACCTTCGTCAAGCGGTTAAGACACCGGCCTCTCACGCCGGGTTCATGGGTTCGAATCCCATAGGTGTCACCAGAATGCTTTTCGCGACAGCCTTTTTCGTATATCGCACCCGCGGAAGTTCAGACGTGCTTATTGATTTGCCGTACAGGGGACTCCCCCCGCCCTTCGGGCCCATCCCCCCTCTGGAAGGGGGCTTCGCAAAAAGAAACGCTCCGTTTCTCTTGATGCGCCGTGCCTTAAGCAACATTTCTTCGCGGCGTTGGGCTTCCCTGCGCGTTCGCGAATACTTCTTCGGGCGGAAACGGGGATGCATAAGGAACCCGTTAAGGAATCGTCCGTGGGTTCCGTTGCATCCTCGCAACGAACTTTTATGATCTTTGCATCCATGCTCATCCTCGGCGCGCTCATCGGCTTTGTCGGCGCCGGCGGGGCCGGCGTCACCATCACACTGCTCGTCGTCGGCTTCGGCGTCCCCATTCACACGGCGCTCGCCGTCGCGCTCGCCTCCATGGTCTTCACCATGCTCTCGGGCGCCCTCTCCCATTTCCGCCAGCACGAAGTCATCCCGAAAGTCGGTGCCATCATCGGCTCCGGCGGCATCATCGGGGCTCTCCTCGGCGCGGCCACATCGAACATCCTGCCCGCCGCCGACCTCTCTTTCATGACGGCCTTCATGATTCTCTCGTCCGCCGTCATCCTCTACGTCAAGATCTACCACGCCGAATGGCTCGCCGCCCATTTCCCCGTGCGCGAGACGCTGCTCACGGGACGCAAGCTCTGGATCTACGGCATCCTCACGGGCCTCATCTGCGGCTTCCTCTCTGGCGCGTTCGGCATCGGCGCGGCCGCCTACATCCAGCTCGCGCTCATGGTCATCTTCGGCGTCCCGCTCATCCAGGCCATCGGCACCTGCATGATGATCATCCTGCCCGTCTCTGCCGCCGGCGGCCTCGGCTATTTAGTGTCCGGCCATCTCGACCTCTCCATCTTCCTCCAGACTCTCTCCGGCCTCATGATCGGCGCCTGGTTCGGCGCGAAAGGCACCCACCTCGCCCCCATGCCCGTCCTGAAATTCTGCATCGTCGCCATGCCGACGATTGGCGGAGCCATCATGATGATCGGGCGATGATACCGCCGCATGCACAGACAAAAACTCCATGGCACCACCCATAGAAATCGGATGGTGCCATGGAGTTTTTTGATGGAAGGATGGAATTTGTTCAGCCGATCTTCGCGGTATGGATGACGTTGTATCCTTTGGCTTCAATGGCTTTCGTGAGGTCAGCGATTTCCGCGTCGTTCGTGACGTCGGTGCGAACGATGATCTCGTAGCGGCCGGTCGGCTGGCGGCAGGTGACGAGGCTGTCCATCGAATAGCCTTTCTCCGCAAAGACACCAGCGATGTCGGCGACGACGCCGACGCGGTCTTCGACGTCGATGGTCAGGCGCGTGCGGCCCTGGTCGAGCGCCATGACGTCGACGAACGTCTTGAAGATGTCGGTCTCTGTGATGACGCCGACGACGGCGCCGACGTTCGAGACGACGGGCAGGCCGCCGATCTTCTCCTTGTACATGATGAGCGCGGCTTCTTCGATGGTCGCGTCCTCATTGACGGAGATGACGTTCTTCTGCATGATGTCGCGGCATTTGAGCTTCGAGAGCAGCGTCGTGACTTCATAGCGCGAGAGCGTCGTCGCGGGTGACGGCGAGACGCGCATGATGTCCTTGTCGGCGAGGAAGCCGACGAGTTTGCCGTCCTCGACGACCGGCAGGCGGCGGAAGCGGCCTTTCTTCATCAGGCGCGCCGCCGTGTCGATGCCGGTGTCCGGCGTCACGACGGTCGGGTTCTTTGTCATGCGGTTGGCTACGAACATTACGTATCAAGACCTTTCTGCAAGAGATTTTCTGTCTTGTATATTCGATATTGCAGTTGTATTTTCCTTTTTTCCTCAACCGCCGAGATATGCTTTCCGCACGTCTTCACTGGCGGCGAGCTTCTTTGCGTCGCCGCTGAGCGTGATGCGGCCGGTTTCGAGGACGTAGGCGCGGTTGGCGATGGAGAGCGCCATGTTTGCGTTCTGCTCGACGAGCAGGACGGTCGTGCCGCTCTTGTTGATGTCTTCGATGATCGAGAAGATTTCCTTGATGAGCAACGGCGCGAGGCCCATCGAGGGTTCGTCGAGCAGCAGGAGCTTCGGCCGGCTCATGAGGGCGCGGCCCATGGCGAGCATCTGCTGCTCGCCGCCGGAGAGCGTGCCTGCAACCTGTTCCTGACGCTCTTCGAGGCGCGGGAAGAGCTCGAAGACGCGCTTCTTGTCGGCCGCGATGCCGTCCTTGTCTTTGCGGATGAAGGCACCGAGGTCGAGGTTTTCCATGACGGTCATTTCGGTGAAGATGCGGCGGCCTTCCGGCACCTGCGAGATGCCGAGGCCGACGATCTTGTGCGCAGGCGTGCCCGCGATGTCCTGTCCCTGGAACGTGATGGAGCCCGTCTTCGGCTTCAAAAGTCCCGAAATCGTGCGAAGCGTCGTGGATTTGCCCGCGCCGTTCGCGCCGATGAGCGTGACGATCTCGCCCTGGTTGACGGTCAGGGAGATGCCTTTGATGGCGTGGATGGCGCCGTCCGGATCCTGCTTGATCTCATCCGGCGTGCCCTCGGCAATCGTGCTGCCGTATTCGAGCACGTAGATGCGCTCGCAAATGCCCATGACGAGCGCCATGTCGTGCTCGATCAGGAGGATCGTCAGGCCGAATTCCTTGCGGATCCACTCGATCATGTCCATGAGTTCCTTCGTTTCCTGCGGGTTCATGCCGGCCGCCGGCTCGTCGAGCAGCAGCAGCTTCGGCTTCGTCGCGAGCGCGCGGGCGATTTCGAGGCGGCGCTGTGCGCCATACGGCAGGTTCTTCGCCTGCTCGTCAGCATGTTCTTCGAGGTGGAAGATCTTGAGGAGCTTCTTCGATTCCTCTTCGATGCGCTCTTCCTCGCCGAAATAGCGGCCGAGGCGCAGCACGGATTCCAATAAACCATATTTGACATGGCTGTGGAACGCGATCTTGACGTTGTCGAGCACGGAGAGCTCGGCGAACAGGCGGATGTTCTGGAACGTGCGCGCGATGCCTTTCTGCGTGATCTGGTACGGCTTGAGGCCGAGCAGACTTTCGCCCGCGAACGTGATCGTGCCCGTCGTCGGCTGGTAGACGCCCGTGAAGAGGTTGAACGCCGTCGTCTTGCCTGCGCCGTTCGGCCCGATGAGGCCGACGAGCTCGCCCGGATTGATATACAAATTAAAATCTGAAACGGCTTTGAGGCCGCCGAAAACCTCTGAGACGTTTTCGCATTTCAATAATGGTTCAGCCATCGTCACGGCCTCCTTTCTTCAGAATCTTGCGGAACGGGCCGTAGTCCGTGATTTCCATGTAGCCAAAGAGACCCTGCGGACGGTAGAACATCAGGAGGATCAGCGCGAGCGCGTAGATGATCATGCGGAACTCCGGCCAGCTCGCGAGCGCGGCGGAGATGAACGTGACGACGAACGCGCCGGCAATCGAGCCCGTGATGGAGCCGAGGCCGCCGAGAACGACCATGATGAGGTAGTTGAACGACTGCATGAACGTGAACGAGTTCGGGCTGATGAGGTAGAAGCTGTGCGCGAACAGGCCGCCTGCGACGCCGGCGAACGCCGCGCCGATCGTGAAGGCCATGACCTTGTACTTCGTCGTATTGACGCCCATCGACTCAGCAGCGACCTCGTTCTCGCGGATGGCGAGGCAGGCGCGGCCGCCGTCGGAGTTCACGAAGTTCTTGATGAAGAACAGCGCGAACAGCATGATGAAGAAGACCCAGGCGAACGTCGTGTTGTGCGGGATGCCCTTGAAGCCCGCCGCGCCGCCGACGTAGTCGATGTTCATGATGCAGATGCGGATGATCTCGCTCATGCCGATGGTCGCGATGGCGAGGTAGTCGCCGCGCAGGCGCAGCGTCGGGATGCCGACGAGGAAGCCGAGGAAGCCTGCGCCCGCCGCGCCCGCGATGAGCGCCAAGGCGAACGGCACATGGAAGAACGTCGTCAGCACGACGCTGATGTAGGCACCGGCCGCCATGAAGCCCGCATGGCCGAGCGAGAACTGTCCCGTATAGCCATTGATGAGGTTCAGGCTCACCGCCATGATGACGTTGATGCCGATGATGATGACATTGAGCTGCCAGAACGAGCTCATGATGCGCTCGGTGATCAGCACCTGCAGCACCGCGAAGATCACGATGCCGATGCCGAGCATGACGAGGTCATTTCTACGCAAGGATTTCATGCTGCCACCCCCCTTACACCTTTTCCTTGACGTCCTTGCCGAAGATGCCGGCAGGACGCACGAGGAGCACGAGGATCAGGATGGCGAACGCTGCCGCATCGCGGAACGTCGAGGAAATGAAGCCCGAGACGAGCGCCTCGACGATGCCGAGAATCAGGCCGCCGACGACAGCGCCCGGCAGGATGCCGATGCCGCCGAGAACGGCCGCGACGAATGCCTTCATGCCCGGCATGATGCCCATGAGCGGGTCGATGGAGTTGTAGTAAACGCCGACGAGCACGCCCGCGACGGCCGCGAGCGCCGAGCCGATGCCGAACGTGTAGCTGATGATGCGGTCGGAATCGACGCCCATGAGCTGCGCCGTCTCGACGTCGAATGACGCCGCGCGCATGGCCTTGCCCGTCTTCGTCTTCTGCACGATGTACGTCAGGACGATCATCAGCACGGCCGTGATGCCGAGAATCAGCATCTGCTGACCGTTGATGACGATGCCGCCGATGGAGACCGCGACGTCGCCGAACATCGCCGGGAACGTGCGCGGCGTCGGCGAGACGAAATACATGCTCGTGTATTCGAGGAAGAACGACACGCCGATGGCCGTGATCAGCACCGAAATGCGCGGCGCATGACGCAGCGGCTTATAGGCGAGTTTTTCGATCACCATGCCGAGGCAGCCCGTCACGACGAACGAGATCAAAAGCGACGGCACAATGGAGAGATGTGCCTGCGTGATGGCGAAGAAACCGATGTATGCGCCCACCATGTAAATATCGCCGTGGGCGAAGTTGATGAGCTTGATGATGCCGTAGATCATCGTATAGCCAAGCGCAATCAGGGCGTAGATGCTCCCGAGCGATATGCCATTGATGAGCTGCTGCAAGACCTGCTGCAAGACTTCCATATTAGAACCTCATTTCATCAAAAGAAGGGAAAGCAGCAAAGGATGCCTCGCTGCCTTCCCCTCACAAAATGCTTCCGAACTTATTCCGGCATGATCTTTGCCACCATGACGCGGTCGCCGCCCTTGTTCTCAAGGATGACGGCTGGCTTGATCGGGTTGTGATCCTTGTCGATCGTGATCGTGCCCGTGCCGACCTTCAGGTCTTTCGTCTCTTCGAGAGCCTGGCGGATCTTCTCCGGATCGTCGCTGCCTGCGCGCGTGATCGCGTCAATCAGCATCTTGCCGGCATCATAGCCGAGCGCGGCAAAGACGTTCGGTGCATGGCCGTACTCCTTGTTGAACGCATCGATGAAGCCCTTGACGGAATCATCCTTGTCAGAGAAGTGCGTACTGAAGTACGTGTTGTTCAGCGCATCGGCACCGGCGATGTCCGCGACTTTCGGATCATCCCAGCCGTCCGTGCCAAGAATCGGGCACGTGATACCGAGCTCGCGCGCCTGCTTGACAATCTTGCCGACTTCTTCATAATAAGCCGGAACGAAGATGACGTCCGCATTCGCTGCTTTCAGCGTCGTCAGCGTTGCCTTGAAGTCCGTGTCCTTTGCAACGAAAGCCTGCTGGTCGAGCACCTTGCCGCCGGCCGCCTCGAACTTCTCCTTGAAGACCTTGCCGAGGCTCTTCGAATAGTCCGTGCTGTTGTCGACGTAGATGACGGCCGTCTTGGCCTTCAGGTTCTCCGAAGCGAACTTCGCCATGACCGTGCCCTGCTGCGGATCGATGAAGCAGGAGCGGAAGATGAACGGCTTGACCGTGCCATTTTCCACCGTGACGTCCGGGCTCGTCGCATCCGGCGCGATGACCGGAACCTTGTTGTCCGTCGCGACCTGCGACTCGGCGATGACGTTCGCCGTGACGGCCGGGCCGACGATGACCTTGACGCTGTCATCGGAGATGAGCTTTGTCGCAGCGTTGACGGCCTCAGATGCCTCGGACTTGTTGTCTGCCGAGACGAGGTTGATCTTCTTGCCGTTGATGCCGCCCGCGTCATTGCACTCCTTGACGGCCAGCTTCAGGCCGTCCATCGATGCGCTGCCATAGTTCGCGACGTTGCCCGTCAGCTCGAAATTCGCGCCGACCTTGATCTCGTCGCTTGATCCGGAACCGCTGCCGCCGCAGCCGGCGAAGACGCTGCCCATCAGGGCGACGCCGACAGCCGCTGCCATGAGCTTCAGGCTCTTGCTGCCAAACTTCATGAATACCCTTCCTTTCTCTGCCTCCTGCAAAGCACGGAGGATGCACGGCGGCGACTTGTGCGCTTCCCTGCCGCCGAATCACTTGATGAACCTATTATAGATGACAGGTTTACACACGTCAAGTGTTTTCCCCATGAATACACTGGATTTCAGTATTTTTGTTCCCTTTGCGAGGACACATCTCACTCTTTGCTGGATTTGTGGTAAAAATTCACTACAATCTGAGGGCTTCTGTTCTTATTTGATGCAAATTCTTTCTGATTTTCTTCTGAAGGATGTAAGGCTCGGCCGTCCCTTGTCTTTCCTAGAAAAACCTTGCAAAGCCAGCAGGAAAATCGGCGTGCGTGTCGAATCAAAAGAATAGCGTATCTATGGGATACGCCCAAGCACGGAGGCACGAAAGGAAGCGATGCACGATGATCCTCCTTCTGACGGCGGGCATCATGGGCATCACCCTGTTCGTCCTCGCAAAAGTCGCCAAGCGCCTCGGCCTGCACATCAAGGGCAGAGCGCTCGCGCTCGCGGGCGTCCTCGCCTGCGCCATCGCCTGCGCGCTCCCATTCGTCGCGCCGTTCCTCACGGAGGGCTACTACATCAAGCTCGGCGCCCTCGCGGTCGCCGCCGCCCTGCTCGTCACCGGCTACAACGCCTATCTATGGAAGAAAGACGCCACGACTGCCGAAAGCGCGGACGAAACGGCAGAAAGCGAAGCGGCAGAAGCCCAAACGGCGGAAGAAACCCTCGCCGCCCGCACCCGCGCCGCCATCGGCCCCCAGCACTTCAAATGGGAGCCGCCCGACGAGCCAGAAGAAGCAGCGGCAGAGCCGGAGCCAGAGCCGAAACCAGAACCTGTCGAGGAACAAAAAGAAGCCCCCAAAAAAGAAGAGCCCGCCTTGCAGGCGAAGCCCCCTTCCCAGAGGAGCGCGGAGCCTCCAGTGGAGGCTCGCGGGCCCGAAGGGCGGGGGGATAAGCAGACGCTTGGCGCTTTAGCGCCTAGCGGTCGCTTATGCGACTCGTCGCAGTCCCCTGCACGTCAAGGCGACAAGCAGGAAGTTCCTTCCGCGGGTGCGGCAAAGAAAGCTCCTGCCGAAGTCAAGGAAGCAAAACCAGAAAAACCTCCCGAGAAAAAGGAAGAGCCTATCTTACAAGCGGAGCCCCCCTCCCAGAGGGGGGACGGGCCCGAAGGGCGGGGGGAGTCCCCTGTGGAACCCGCCAAAAAGCAGGAAGCTCCTTCCGCGGGTGCGACCGAGAAAGAAAAGCCCGTCGAGCCCCCAAAGCTCCTTCCGGCTCCAAAGCCGGAGCCAGAGCCCGAGCCCAAGCCAATCGAAAAGCCGAAGCCGAAGCCCGCACCTCCCAAGGCTCCCGCTCCCGACTTCTCGACTTTCACGACCCTCGACGACTACCTCGACTACGCGGACGCCGCGCAGAAGAAGGGCGACCTCGAAAACGCCACGACCGCCTACGCCAACGCCGTCGACATCTACGTCAGCGACCCGTACATCATCTACCTCTACATGGATCTCGGCAACCTCTTGAAGCAGCAGGCGCGCTACGCCGACTGCATCAACGTCTACCACGCGGCGCTTTCCATCCCGATCCTCGCCGAAAATCCCGCGATCGCGCGCGAATTTGAAAAAAACATCCGCTACCTCGAAGTCGTCCAGGCCGTCCTCAAGCGCCACCACGCCGAGGATACGCCGTTCGGCGACATCCCGGACGCCATCCGCGCCGAGATCGAGGCCGCCGACCAGGCGCTCGAGAAAAAATCAGCCAGCAAGGACGAAACGTCCTGAGCATATACATTTTCCAGCATCCAACAAACGCAAACAATTTCATTGGAGGAATCTAAATGAAGAAAAGTGTAGAAATCCTCGGCCTTCCGATCATCAGCATCACCGAAGGCCGCGAGCTCGGCATGAGCAAGACCCTGCTCATCGACGCGAAGAACGGCAAAGTCGCCGCCATCACCATCGAAGACGAAGACTGGTACCGCGGCGTCAAGCTCATCCCGTACGAATCCGTCATCGCCATCGGCGACGACGCCGTCACCATCACGAACAGCGAGAACATCCTCAAGCTCGACGATGCCGGCGACTACGAAACGCTGCTCGACGAGAACATCCGCGTCATCGGCACGAAGGCCATCACAAAGACAGGCTCCATCCAGGGCAAGATTTCCGAGCTCTTCATCGGCGACGACGGCACGATCGAGAAATGCGAGATCACCGCGCCCGACGGCACGTCGAGCGAAGTCATCGCCGACCAGATCTCCATCTTCGGCAAGCAGGTCACCGTCATCGATCCGACGGGCGAAAAAAAAAATGAGCTGACGCCCGCGGCCGCGCATGCCGAAAAGGCAGCCGCAGCTCCGGCACCGGCAGCACCTGCCCCGCAGGCCGCACCGAAAGTCGAGCCGCCGAAAGCTGCCCCCGCTGCTCCGCAGGCACCGAAAGCTGAGCCGCCGAAGCCTGCCGCTGCTCCTGCCGCCAAGCCGGCACAGGCTCCTGCCCCGGCAGCCAAGCCCGAGCCCCCGAAAGCCGCTCCGGCTCCGCAGAAGCCGGCTGCTCCTGCCGCACCGAAAGTCGACCCGAAGCAGGCCGCCGCTGACAAAGCCACGGAAGAGCGCCATCGCCGCTTCCTCCTCGGCAAGAAAGCCACGCGCACGATCAAGATGGACAACGGCATCGTCATCGTCGAAGCCGGCCAGGACATCACGGAGGAAGTCCTCCAGAAAGCCAAGCTCGCCAACAAATTCATCGAGCTTTCCATGAACGTGCAGTAACACGACATGCCAAAAGGGCCTCCTGCCCAGAATCGAGCAGGAGGCCCTTTTCGTATCCCATTTTTCTGTCGTTCAGTTCCCGCTTTCGCTCTTGACGCCCTTGGCGAACGTCGAGCTGCCGTCCGCATGATCGACGTAGTACTGCTCGTCCTCAGGCAGGTGCGCGCGGTCGAGATACCACGGCAGATGGCGCAGCAGCAAGCGGCCGCGCGTGCGCAATGACATGAAGTTCGTGTAGTAATAGAGCGGCGCATAGAGCGCGAACGTCGTGTCACAGGGCGCGAAGAACACCTCTTCCTCGACCGGCACATGACAGTACGAGTACTCGCCCTGGACATCGACACCCTCGGGCACGTCATCGACCATGAGCCCCGGGCCCACCTTGTCGATGAAAGGATAGCGGCGCAGAACCTGGTAGAGCCGCGCAACAAGCCCTTTCGGGCAACTCTCGACGGGCAGGACATCCGGATCCGTGTAGACATACGGCGTGCGGATGTCGAGCTGGTGCAGGATGCCGGAATGCCAGAGCGCCCGGTAGCCGAAGTTCCGCGGGAGCTTCACGAGCGTCACGCGCGGATCCTGGCAGATCGTTTCATAGTACGTGAGCAGCGGCGGATACGTCGAGACATTGTCAAGGAGATAAATGCGTCGGTACCCCGCCCCGAGCAGCCAGTCGACGAGGCGCTGCAAGCTGTGCAGGCGGTTGTGGCAGTTGATGAAGATCGGCAGGTCGAACGTCTCCGCAAACGTCAGCTCCGGCAGTTTCCGCGGCGGCACCTCCTCGAGCACCGACGTCCAGTCCGTCCGCTGCAGAACTGCATCCGTCGCGCCCTGTCCCGTCTTCAGCGAGCGCCCCAGCGTCAGCAGGAAATTGTGCGCCGCATACGGCGCGCCCTGCGTCCGCAGCGTGTCCATAGCCATGGCATAATGGTCCCGCGCCTCTGCCATCCTGCCATGACGGAACAGCACATTGCCGAGATTCGTCTGCACCTCGGGATCCGTCACCTTCATCTTGCAGTACTGCACATAGAACTTCGCAGCCTGCGCATCCTCGCCAAGCTGGAGCGACGCATCGGCCATGCATTTGAAATAATCCACCCAGAACACGCAGTTCCGTCCGCGCACGATCTTCACCCAGGCATCCGCATACTGCATCGCGCGTCGCGGTTCGTGCGCGAGGATTTCCTGCCGGCTCCGGAAGAGCAGCACGTCCTTCGACGCCAGCGGGCTTTCCTCCATCGGCACATCCTCCGCGAGCAGCGCCTCCGCATGCTCCACGAGGAAATCGGCCATCGCGCGGACATCGCACGTTTCCTTCGCGCGCCAAAACTAATCTTGATCCATACTCGTCCTTTCCATTCTTGTTATTCGATATTCAAATCCTTCTGATAAAACTCCGAGCGGACAGCCGCGTAGAGCATCGCCTCATGCAGAGCCTCACATGGTTCTTCCGCCAGCGCGTCCCGGATGATTTCAAAGGCATCGACAACGCCGCATGTTTTCCCGAGGTTCTGCAGAACAATCATGCCAAACATATAGAGCAGCTGTGTCGCCTGTCGTTGGATGGATGCTCCCCCGTCCTGGACAAGCGGATTCTTCTGCATCCATGCGGCAAAATCTTCAAAGAAGCGGGCCATCGAAACAGCATACCGCTTCGCGCGCTCGAGGCCTTTCACGCGATCCATGGAATCGGGACGCAGCCGGTAATGATAGAGGATCTGCGGTATCGCACGATACCGCTTCGCGACGAGCAGGCATTTGACATGGAACGTCAGGTCTGGCGCAAGCGGCGTCGAAACGAACGCCAGCCGATGCGCATTCAGGAGTTCCCGCCGATAAAGCTTGCACCATTGCGCAATATGAACCCGTGTCGGCATCAGAGCATGAACGCGCTCCGACATGCTGCTCCCGAGCCACGTCGGCGTCGGCTGGCGCACGACCTTGTCGCCCACGCCCGGCTGCTTCTGGAACTCCTGATACCCGGCAGCCACCACGTCGGCCTTTGTCGCCACCGCCTCATGGTAGAGCGTCTCAAGATACTCCGGCACGACGAGGTCATCCGAATCCACGAACGCCACATAGCGGCCCTGGCTGAGTTCGAGACCGAGATTCAACGTCGCAGCCAGGCCCTCGTTCCAGCGATGGCGGGACAAGCGAATGCGTGCATCACGCTCCGCATACTGCTCCGCAATGGCCAGCGTGTCATCTGTCGAGCCATCCTCGACGAGGATGAGTTCGAAATCCTCAAACGTCTGCACCAGCAGGCTGTCAAGGCACGCCGCGAGATACGGCGCGACATTATACGCTGGCACGATGACCGAAATCTTCGGCCGCTTTCTCTCATCTGTCTGTGAAATCATGTTTTATCCCACACCTCTTGTCAAGTCTTTTTTTCATTTTCTGCTATCAGCATACCAGAAAAACAGTCCTTTTCCAAAAGGATTTTTTCACAGAAGCTCCGTATGCCCCGCAAGACCCCCTGCAAATGTCAATGGGCAAATGGTACGAGGTTTTTCCGATCTGCTCGCACTTTCCATAATTCGAGTTCGGCCATCACGCTTCATTCTCTCTTAATCAAACTCAAAATCAGCGACTGTAACCGGGATGCGGATGGCTGCATACGTCATGTTGTCCAGAAGTGCACGGCTCGGCGTTTCGTGCATTGCTTTCCGCAACAATTGACAAACCTCCAGCGGGCTGCAGTCTTCCGCCATTTTCTGCAAACTCAGCAAGAGAAAAAGATACATCCGCTGGGATGCCTGACGGCAGAGCATTTCATCGCCTGCCAGCTGCGGCTCTCCCTGCATCCATGTGTCCAGTGCATTCATCAAAGCGGGTACCACCCGCGCATATTTCTCAGCACGCATGCGCCCTTGTACGTGATCCACAGAATCCTGGCGCTGACGATAATGATACAACGCCTGTGGCAGCACGAGGTATCGTTGCGTCACCAGCAAGCACTCAAAATGAAATATCAAATCGGGCGCAATACTTCCTGACGAAAAGAAAGAAAGATGATGCGCATCGAGAAAAGTTTTCCGATAAAGCTTGCTCCAAGGTGCGATATGAAGACGCATGGGAAGGAATGCATGCAAGCGATCCTGCACCGTCTTGCCCAGCCAAGCGGACTCCTGTGCCCATGTTTGACGTTCTCCGTCTCCAAGCGTCCTTGAAAATTCCTGATAGCCTGCCGCAACGATGTCCGCATCAGATGCAACCATCTCCTTTCGAAGAATGGCAAGATACTCTGGCGGCACCATATCATCTGCATCGACGAAAGCAACGTATATGCCCCGGCTCAATTCGAGGCCAGAAGCATACGATGCGGCTGCCCCTTTGTTCCAGCGGTGACGAAAAAGCCGCACACGTGCATCCGTTTCCGCATACGCCTCCATAATTTCCCAGCTTCCATCCGTCGAACCGTTGTCAATGAGGACAATCTCGAAATCGCGAAATGTCTGCGCAAGAATGCTATCAAGGCACGCCGCAAGATACGGTGCGACATTGTACACCGGAACAATTACCGAGATTTCCGGTCGTTTTCTCTCATCTGTCTGTCTGTCTGTCTGTCTGTCTGTCTGTCTGTCTGTCTGTCTGTGAAATCATGTTCCATTTCAACACCCTTGTCAAGTCATTTTTACCCACTGCTGGCACATTCTCAGTCGCGGAGAGCCCGATACAGCAATGCATCGAACATCTTGTCGTGCGGCTCCCGGGCGAGGGCCGTTTGGCAACGCTCGTAAGCCGCCTGGAACGATGCCTGCGACTGCATCGTCCGATGAAGTTCCGACAGGAGGAAGGCGCACAGCCCATACCGCAGCTCCCGCTGGTTCCCCGCATCGGAAAACAACGGTTCCTGCTGCATCCAGTCAGAGAACTTCTCGAGCGAACGCGCTATAGCAACAGCGTACCGCTCTGCACGCTGCTCCCCTTTCACATCCATGATGGAATCGCGATGGACGCGATAATGATAGAGGATGTCCGTCAGGACAACGTAGCGCGCCGCCGACAGGAGGCCTTGATAATGGAAGCAGACATCCTCGGCGACGGGCATGTCGTAGAACATCATGCGATGCGCATCCAGATATGCTTTCCGAAAGAGCTTGCACCACGGCGCGATATGGAGGCGTGCCCGCGGCACGAACCAGTCCAGGCGCGCAAGGATTTCTGTCGACAGGAATTCTGCCTCCTGCGTCCAGACAAACGTCCGCCCGTCACCGAGCTGTTCCGAAAACATCTGGTAGCCGGCCTGCACGATGTCGGCCTGTCCCTGCTCCGCTGCGCGGTGCAGAACGGCGAGGAAATCCGGCGAAGCAATGTCATCCGCATCCACGAAAGCGACATACGTCCCGCAGGCCTCTTCGAGGCCGAGGTTGCGCGCCGCCGCCACGCCATGGTTCCAGCGATGCTCCACGAGCCGCACACGCGCATCTGCTGCTTCATACGCTTCCGCAATTTCCCGGCTGCCGTCCGTCGAACCGTCCTCAACGAGGACGATCTCGAAATCGCGAAACGTCTGCGCGAGCAAACTATCAAGACACGCCGCAAGATACGGTGCGACATTGTACACCGGCACGATCACCGAGATTTCCGGCCATTTCCTCTCATCTGTCTGTCTGTCTGTCTGTCTGTCTGTGAAATCATGTTTCATTTTCCATCCTCATGTCAAGCTTTTTTACGGCCGCCAGTTCATGGCGCGGAACGCACGCGTGCGGACGCGCTCAACGATGTTGCGCGGACGCAGGATGCTGTGGGCGGATTTCTGGAGCTTCGCGTACTGGTTGAGGTCGTCGTTGACGCGGTACGTGCGGAAGAACGTCGTGAGGCCGATCTCGCCGAGCGTCTTGCCTGCACCATCCTTCTGGAGCCAGACGACTTCGTTCTTCGCGCCGCCGTCTGCGCCCTCGCTCACTGGAAAGGCATCCATGGCCTCTTCGAGCGAGAGCTCCATGAGAAGCTTGTCCGTGCGCTCGACGAGCAGGATGTAGCTTGAGAGGTTGCTGCGCCAGTTCGTCGGCTTCCGGCGCAGGACTTTCGCGACAGCCTCGCGCGCATGTTCCATTCGTTGGTCTCTTTCCATATATAACGCCCCCAGTTTACAAGATTCCAATTGCCTCCATCATAACGCAAATCCCGCCGTTTTACAACATATCGCGTCACGTTTCAGATGCGCCCCTGCGTCCCTTTCACATCCCGCGCAAACGTCGAGCTCGCATCGGCATGAGCGATGTAATACGCCTCGTCTTCAGGGAGGTGCTGCGAATCAAGATACCAAGGCAGATGGCGCAGGAGCAGACGGCCGCCCGTGCACATGGCAGGCGAAACCGTGTAATGACGGATGGGCGCATAGAGCGCGAATGTCGTATCGCAGGCGGCATAATAGAGCTCCTCTTCTACGGGAACCTGCTGATAGGCCGCCTGCCCCTGTGCAATCTGCATCGACCTCTGGGGCCGAGGGAGATCATCCGTTTTCAGTCCGGCGCCGACTTTTGCGAGGAACGGGTAGCGCCGCAAAATCTGGTAGAGCCGCGCGACAATGCCTTTCGGGCAGTCCTCTACGGGCAGGACGTCTGGATCCGTATAGACGTAGGGCGTCCTGATGTCGAGCTTCTGCAGCAGGTATGCCTGCCAGATGGCCCGATGGCCGAAATTGCGCGAGAGACGCACGACGGTCACACGCCCATCCCGAATGACGTCTTCATAATAAGCGAGAAGCGGCGGATACGTCGAAGCGTTGTCAAGCAGAAAGATCCGATGATAGCCAGCCGCGAGCAGCCAGTCGACCAGCTGCTGCAGGCAGCCGAGGCGGTCGCGGCAATTGATGAAGATGGGAAGGTTGAACGTCTCAGAGAGCGAGAGCGCAGGAATCACAGGCGGTACTGCTTCCTCGAGGCCATCGAGCAGCGGCGCCTTGGCGAGTGCTGCATCCGCAGCCGCATCTCCTGTCTCGACATCGCCGCCGAGCGTGCGCAGAAAATTGCGCGCAGCCACGCCATCGGGATCCCAGAGCTTCATCGCATCAAGGTAGAACGGCCGCGCCTCGCGCACGCAGCCGAGGCGCACGAGCGCATTGCCATGATAGATGTCCGCCTCGGGATCCTGCTCCGTGAGATCTTTGTGCTGCGCAAAATACGCGGCAGCCTCTCCATAAGCCCCCTGCTGATATGCGGCAATGCCGAGATGTTTCAATGCTTCCAGACCAACGTTGCGGCCGACGGCCGTGCCGATGCGGATGCAGGTCGCCGCATAGCGGGCTGTCCGCGCGGAATCGCCCTCCCCCAGAGCGACGTACCCTTCATAGAGCAGGACATCCCATGCCGCAAGGGGGCTTGCCGCAAAGGGCACGTTTTCCGCCAGGAGCTCTTCGCAAGCATCTGCGAGGAAGTCCGCCATCGTCCGCGTATCGCAGGCATCCCGTGCCCGATCAAAGATTTCCCGTTCCATATCGTCCATCCTTTCTCTTCGCAGATAAACGAAAAGGCCCCGCCTTTCGGCAGGACCTGAATGTTCATGGTGGGGTTAACAAGATTCGAACTTGTGACCTCCTCGATGTCAACGAGACACTCTAACCAACTGAGCTATAACCCCATTCACTTGTCATCGGCGCTTCATTTTGTCAACAACTTTTTGAAATTTTTTCGAGATTTTTTTCGAGAATTTCATACGGCGCTACCCTCTCCGACCCCTTCGGGGCCACCTCCCCCAGAGGGGGAGGCTCGTTCTCACTTCTTCAAATGCCTGCGGCCGCCCGCATGACCTTGGCATTTTCGGCTGCCGTCTTCGTGTCGTCAAACGCCGCGAGTGCTTTCTTCGCGGCATCGGGGCTTTCGGTGAGCACGAGCTCGACGCGGGCGCCGAGCAGGCGGCGCGCCTGGCGGAAGACGAGGCGGTAGTCCTTGCACGACGAGACGAGGATGTAGCTTTCAGCGAGGTCGCTATGCGCGGCGTTGACGAGTTCGGAGACGGACGGGCACGAGCCTGGCGAGCCCGCGACGACGACATGAGCGCCGATTTTCTGCCACGCTTTGCCATCATCGGCATCCTCGGCGACGGCGACGCAGGCGACGCGCATGACGGCGTCCTGCGGCGCGAGCGCGTGCGTCTCGCTCATGTTCGTGACGCGCATGTCGCGGAGCGGCCCCCAGCCGACGGCCTGTTCGAGCACGGCACCGGGGTGGTTCGTATGCAGGTGGATCTCGATGCCGCCGTGCTGGCGGCTGATCTGGACGAACGTCGCGAGCTCCTTGAGCTGGGCGCGCAGGGCGTCCGTGTCGGCCGTCGCGTTCTTGACGCGCATCTGCATGCAGTACGGCGCGACCTGGTCGACGCGCGGATCGGGCATGCCGGATTTCGCTTCGAGGCCGAGGGAAAGGCTCATGGCCGGTGAGACGAAGTTGCCGTCGAGGCCCTTCATGCAGCCCGAGAGGAAGTTGAACATGATGCGCGCGCCCGCGTCCTCGCGGCCGATGCGCGTCAGCGCGTCCTCGCCCGCGTCGATGGCCGCCGCGAGGATTTCCGTGATGGGCACGTTCGCGCGGACGGCGTGGTATGCGCCCTTCGCGACGGCTTTCGCAACCGTGATGATCGGCCGCTCCTCGCCGTCCGGGAGCACGCGCTGGGCGTAGAGGATGCCGTACTGGAACGCCTTGCCGAATTCGGAGCTCGTCGCGTTGTACTTGCCGAGCAGTCCTTTGCCGATGCCGCGGAACAGCTGCGCGAGCACGACGCCCGCCTGCCCGCGCGCGCCGAAGACCGCCGCCGTCGCGACGCGGCGCGAAAGGCCGCCGATGCCGTCGTCCTTCGTATCGGCGAGCGGCTGGACGGCCGCCGCCATCGTGCGCAGGACATGGGTGCCCGGCAGCGTGCCGCCGCCCCGGAGCGCGTTGATGTTCTCGTATTCGAGCAGGAACTCGCTGTAAGCGCCCATGACCATGCGCTTGAAATCGCTTCCTGTGATGACTTCCTTATTTCCTGACATAGATTTCACCCATTTC
>CACZFT010000031.1 GCA_902780535.1 uncultured Selenomonas sp.
TGAGATTTATGCTTCCTGTTTTTTCTCGTTCTTCTCGAGCGCGAGCAGCGACTGCACGAGGATGGCGCACTCGAGGCGCTTCTTCTGGATGGCGCAGCCGATCTCGTACGGCTTTCGGATGTCGCCGTGGAAGAGGTCGGCATTCGCATGGCAGCCGCCCGAGCAGAAGAACCTTGCCCAGCAATCGCGGCACTTTTCCTTGTTCAGCACATGGCTCTCGCGGAAATACTGCGGGAGCTCCGTGTTCGTCACGCCTTCCGTCAGCGAGCCGAGGCGGTAGCCCTCGCGGCCGACGAACTGGTGGCACGGATAGAGGTCGCCATTCTCCGCAACGGCGAAGTATTCATGACCTGCGCCACAGCCCGAAAGGCGCTTCGCGACGCACGGGCCGTTCGAAAGATCCATGTTGAAATGGAAGAACCAGAAGCCGTTGCCTTCGCGATGGCATTTCATATAGGCTTCGACGAGGCGGTCGTATTCCTCATAGACGCGCGGCAGGTCGTCCTCCGTGATGGCGTACGGGCTGTCCTTGAGCACGACAGGCTCCATCGAGAGGATGTCGAAGCCCTCGTCATGCATCGAGAGCACGTCCTTCGTGAAGTCGAGATTATTGTGCGTATACGTGCCGCGAAGATACGTGTAGACGCCGCGATAATCCCATTCGCCGCCCCTGCGGCTCTCGATGCACTTTTTGAAATTGCGCACGGCGCGGTCGTAGCTGCCGTGGCCGCCGACATCGGGGCGCATGGCGTCATGGACTTCCTTGCGGCCATCGAGCGAGAGCACGAGAGAGAAATTATTGTCGTTGAGCCACTTGATATTCTCGTCATTCAGCAGCATGCCGTTCGTCGTCAGCGTGAGCTTGAATTTCTTGCCCGTCTCCTGCTCGCGCTTGCGCGCATACTCCGTGACAGCCTTGACCGTCTTCATGTTCATGAGCGGCTCGCCGCCGAAGAAATCGACCTCGCAGTGCTTGCGCGGGCCGCTCTTTTCAATCAGGAAGTCGATGGCCTGGCGGCCGACTTCCGGCGTCATGACGGCGCGTTCCTGGCCGTAGCTGCCGCCGTCGCCGAAGCAGTACTTGCAGCGCAGGTTGCAGTCCTGCGCGATCATGAGGCAGAGCGACTTCACGAGGCCGTGCTGGCGGAACGTCGGCGGCACGTCGATGTCGGGTGCGAAGAGCTCTTGCATGTCCATGAGCTCATGGAGCTCGCCGAGCGCCTCGCGGATATCCGTCGCCGGATACGTCTCCTGCCAGGCCGCGACGACCTCCTCGTCATTCGTGCCGTCAAACGTGTCCATGAGGTCGTAGATCATCTTGTCGATGACATGCACGGCGCCGCTGTTCACATCGAGCAGGATGTACGTGCCGTTCTGCTCGAATTTATGGATTCTTTCTTTCACTTGCTTAAAAACTCCCAAATATACATAGAAAAAAGCCTCCCTCCCCATTCGGAAGGAAGGCTTTCTTTTCCATTCAATGATGAAATGACAGAACGAGTCCGTCCAGATTGCCGCAGATTTTCCGTCCTATCAAGGAGTCAAACCGCAAGGCGTAGCAGAGCTACGTCGAGGATTTGACGACGCAGAGAGGGCGAAAAAGATGCGACAAGATGGGCGGACGACTCTGTCATTTCATCATTTCTCGCAAACCTGGTTGCCGACCGTGCAAGACGTCTTGCATGCGGACTGGCAGGAAGCCTGGCACTCGCCGCAACCGCCCGTCTTGAGCGATTTCTGCATCGTCGGCTTGTTGACCGTCTGGATGTGCTTCATCATAAAATCCCCCTTTTTCTCCCGAGTGGGAACATCTTTCTTTATTTTATCGTGTTTTGCCGCTTCATGCAAGGCTTTTTCAGCAAAACTCTATCTTCCGCGCGAAAAACGTCACGATAGAGAGCCCCATCGCGCGCGCAAAATCCTCCGCCGCCGCAAAATTCGCACCGATGGCATCGGCTCCATGCGCGTCCGAGCCGAGCGTCACATACTTGCCGCCGAGCTCATGATAGCGCGCATAGATGGGCGCGAGCTCCTTGAGCGCGCGGCGGCTGCCGAGGCGGCGCGTATTGAGCTCGAGCACGACGCCCTGCGCGACAGCCGCGCGCAGCACCGCGTCAATCTCGTCCGCGAACACCCCATACGAGAGCTCAGGATTCTCATACGGCGCCGTGCGCGCGATGTAGTCGATATGGCCGAGCACGTCGATGAAATCGTGGCACGCGATCATCTCCGCCATCGTGCGGAAATATTCGCGGTAGAGCTCGTCTTTCTCGCGGCCTTCGAAGCATTCCTTCTCGTAGATGTCGATGCCGCGCAAGAGGTGCACGGAACCGATGACGAGATCGAATGGCGCGCGCGCGGCAAATGCGCGGCTCGCCTCCGCCGTCGACGCCTGCATGCCGACCTCGATGCCGAGATGGAGGTTGTCGCCGCGCAGCGGCTCGTACGTCCGCCAATAGGCCTCGGGGTCGAACGAGAAATCAAGCTCGCCCGGAAAATCGACATCGAGATGCTCCGTAAAGACGATGCCGATTCCCTGTTCTCGCGCCGCCTTGAGCGCATCCTCGGCCGTCATGTCCGAATCGGCGGAAAACGATGTATGGCTGTGGCTGTCAAAGATCATTGTGCCGCACCTTTCTCATGAAGAACCACCTTACGCCTGCTCCGCCGCATACGCCTCTTCGAGCGCATGCGCGAGCTGGTCGGGGCACGACGTCGGGCGCGCACCGCACTTCGTGCCTTTGACACGGCCGATGACATCGTCGATGTTCATGCCGACGACGAGCTCCGAAATGCCCGTCGTATTGCCGTTGCAGCCACCCTCGAACGATACGCTCTTGATGGTCTTGCCGTCGAGATCGACCGTAATGCTCCGCGAGCACGTTCCTTTTGTCTTGTAAACGTATGACATATTTGTCGCCTCCTACGATTTTCCTCTATCTTATCCGATTTTCCCGCGCTGTGCAAGATGCGTCGTCCGGCCGTCCCGACATTCTGCCCTCGCATTCAAAAAAATTTCCTCTTTGTCACGAATATTTTAAGATTTCACTAGATGAATGGTCCCCAATGCGTTATAATAGAAAAGAATCACTGAAAGGAGCCCGCGATGGACAGCGCATCTACCCCCACGTACCCGACCGCATTTTCAAAAGAGGTCTTCAACATGCTTGACGACCTCGACCAGCACCTCTATTTCCAGTGGGATCTCACGCGCGACTGCGTAACGCTGCACGAGCCCATCCCGCACCGCTTCCGCGAACTGCCGACCTGCGTGCCGCAAGCCTCGACAATGTTCTGGACGGAAAAGCTCATCCATCCGGAAGACCGCCCGATCCTGCACGCCTACCTCCATGCCATCTTCCGCACGCGCAAGACGGATGCGCCCATGCGCAAGGCGAGCTGCAAGCTCCGCATCCGCCACCACCGCGGCAGCTACCTCTGGGCCGAAGTGCACATCATCACATTCTTCGAAAACGGCCTCCCGGCCGTCGCCTACGGCAACCTCCGCAGCATCCAGGCGCAGAAGCTCTGGCAGATGCGCATGCAGGCGAAAGCCGACCGCGACAGCCTCACGGGCCTCCTGCGCAAAGAAGCCGCCATCTCGCAGATGGAGAACTGCATCGACGGGCTCGTTCCCGACCACGACCAGTCGGCCATGCTGCTCATCGACGCCGACGGCTTCAAGGAAATCAATGACAACTTCGGCCACCTCTTCGGCGACGGCGTGCTCTCCGAAATGGGCCGCACCATCAAAGACCATTTCCGCCAGAGCGACATCAAAGGGCGCATCGGCGGCGACGAATTTCTCGTGCTGCTGCGCGACACGCAGGACGTCGACGGCATCCACCGCCACCTCGCATCTCTCTTGCACCGCCTGCACCGCGACTACCAGAGCGGCGGACGCACGCTGCCGTTTTCCATCAGCATCGGCGTCGCACTCTATCCCGAGCACGGCACGACGTACCGCGACCTCTTCGCGCACGCCGACCGCGCCCTCTACGAAGCAAAGAACCGCGGCAAGAACCAGTTCCAGTTCTACAAGCCGAAATTCTTTCAGGCAGCCACGACAAAGAGCAGCCGCGACCCGAACAGCACCGTCGACCTGCAGATGAAAGCATTCGAAGACAACATGGTCGAATTCATCCTGCAGCTCTTTTATGAAACGAACAGCCCTGAGGCCACGATCAACTACACCATGAGCCTGCTCGGCCGCCTCTACAACCTCGACCGAGTCGTCATCTCGCGCCGCGATGCCAAGACCGGGCAATACGAAGAAGTCTTCGAATGGGTCGGCCCCGACGGGAAATCCCTCACGGGTCCCCGCCAGACGCGCATGGCACTCGAACGCCGCCGCATGGTGCTCGAAGATGCACGCCCGACCCCCTATGGCATCGTCTCCATCTGCGAAAACACGGAAGAGCTCGGGCCGCGCTACGCGAAAATCGCTTACTTCTACGGACTCCGCGCCTTTGCCTACAGCCTCATTCCGCACGGTGCCGAAACCGTCGGCTGTCTCGGCGTCGAATCCGTCCGCCCGATGACTGTCCGCAAAGAGCTTCTGCACAGCCTCAACCTCTTCGCTGTGCTGCTCGGCAACATCCTGCTGCCGCAGGATCGCAGCCTGCACATGCAGGAGCGCTTCGACGTCATGAAGGACATCATCGACCACCTGCCCGGCATCGCCTACGTCGTCGACCGCAAGACCCTCGACATCGCCATCTGCAACAAGCAGGCCGCCATCCAGATGGCCGGCCTGCCTATCGCAAAGCATTATCCCTGCTACGAGCTCCTGCACCGCCGCCATGTCCCGTGCCGCAACTGCCCGCTCGACTACCTCCCCGAAACCCTCACCGCCACCTCCCACGCCGGCGGCCTCACAGCGGCCTGCCTCGAAAAGACATCAGAAGAAGGCCACCCGCTCGTGCTCATCACGTCGTGACAACACACAAAACTGCATATCAAAAAGGAAGCTGCTGCATCGCTTTTGCAACAACTTCCTTTTCTTATTGAAAATGTTATTCTTTTCCCCACGCATGCACGCCGTCCGTGCTGCCGAGGAGGTTCGGGTCAAATTTCGGTTCGAGTCCTGCCTTGCGCTCAGCGACGTAGTCGTTCAGGGCGAGCTTCGCGTATTTCGCGAGGCGTGCGACGGCGTAGAGATTTGTCAGGCACAGGAAGCCCATGAAGAGGTCGGCGAGGTTCCAGACGAGCGTGAGTTCGGCGAGGCAGCCGAAGAGCACCATGAGCACGACACCCGAACGGAAGATGTTCAGCACCTTGCGGTTCATGGCTTCGTCATGCTCGAAGAACGCGATATTGATCTCGCCATAGTAGTAGTTGCCGACGATGGAGCTGAAGGCGAACAGCAGGATCATGAACGAGACAGCGGCCGGCGCGAGCTGGCCGAAAATCGAGGCGAGCGACGCCTGCGCGAGCGCGATGCCCGTGAGCTTGCCGCCGATTTCGTACTGGCCTGTCAGCAGGACGATGAACGCCGTGGCCGAGCAGACAATCCACGTATCGACGTAGACGCCGAACGACTGCACGAGGCCCTGCTTGACCGGGTGCGAGACGTCAGCGGTCGCCGCTGCATTCGGCACGGAGCCCTCGCCTGCCTCATTCGAGAACAGGCCGCGCTTGATGCCCGTGAGGATGGCCGTGCCGATGCCGCCGCCGACAGCCGCCTGCGGGCTGAATGCATCGTGGAAGATCAGCGCGAACATCGCGGGCACCTGGTCGATGTGCAGGATGACGACGATGAGCGCGACGAGCAGATACAGGCCCGCCATGACCGGCACGAGCACTTCCGTGAAGCGCGCGATGCGCTTCATGCCGCCGAAGATGACGAGCGCCGTGCAGACGCAGAGGAAGATGGCCGTGCCAATCGGCGGGATGGCGAACGCCGTCTGTGCCGAGAGCGCAATCGTGTTCGCCTGCACCGAGACGTAGATGAGGCCGAACGTCACGGAAATCAGCACGGCGAAGAGCTTTGCGACGCCCGGCTGATGCAGGGCATTCTGGATGTAGTAGGCCGGGCCGCCGTGGAACTTGCCCTCGCCGCGCGGCAGCTTGTAAATCTGCGCGAGCGTGCTTTCGACAAAGCCTGTCGCACAGCCGAGGAATGCAATCGCCCACATCCAGAAGACGGCGCCCGGGCCGCCCGTGACGATGGCGATGGCCACGCCCGCGATGTTGCCGACGCCGACGCGCGAGGCCGTCGAGACGCAGAAGGCCTGGAACGAGCTGATGGCCTCTTTGCCCGAGCCTTTCGAGCCGATGCCCTCCGTCAGCACGCGCAGCATCTCGGGGAGCATGCGGAGCTGGACGAATTTCGTCGAGAGCGTGAACCAGATGCCGCAGCCGACGAGCACGATGATGAGCACGTACGACCAGAGGATGTTGTTGACGGCATCGACGAGACTGCTGAAAACTTCCATAAAATCACTGCCTTTGCTGGAATTTTTTATGCATGAATGCTATTGTTATTATATGGGACGTGATATAGGTTGTCAACGTGAAATGTCAACCTGTTTCATGCCAAGAGACGTTTTCCAGCAGGAGGGATTTCATGAAAGCTGTGGTCGACAAAAGCCTCTGCGTGGCCTGCGGCGCTTGCGCAGACACGTGCCCGTGGGTGTTCCGCATGGGGGCGGACGGGCTCGCAGAGGCTTATCGGGGATTCGGAAGGACGGAGCTCGATGCAGCAGAGGATGCTGCTCAGGATTGTCCGGTCGGGGCGATCACGCTCAGCCGATCATCGTCTTGATGTCGTCTTCGACGTTCGAAATCGTGCCGATGCCGAAGTTTTTGACCAGCACATTCGCTACGTTTTTCGAAAGGAAAGCCGGGAGCGTCGGGCCGAGGTGGATGTTCTTGACGCCGAGGTGCAGCAGGGCCAGCAGGACGATGACGGCTTTCTGCTCGTACCAGGCGATATTGTAGGCAATCGGCAGCTCGTTGACATCGTCGAGCCCGAAGACCTCTTTGAGCTTCAGCGCAATCAGTGCGAGGCTGTAGCTGTCGTTGCACTGGCCCGCGTCGAGCACGCGCGGGATGCCGCCGATGTCGCCGAGGTCGAGCTTGATATACTTGTACTTCGCGCAGCCTGCCGTCAGGATGACCGTGTCCTTCGGCAGCGCCTTTGCGAACTCCGCATAGTAGTCGCGGCTCTTCATGCGGCCATCGCAGCCTGCCATGACGACGAACTTCTTGATGGCACCGCTCTTGACGGCCTCGACGACCTTGTCCGCGAGCGCGAAGACCTGCTCATGCGCGAAGCCGCCGACGATCGTGCCCTGCTCGAGCTCTTTCGGTGCCGGGCACTTCTTCGCCATTTCGATGATCGGCGTGAAGTCCTTCGTGCCATCGGCGTTCGCCTCGATGTGCGGGCAGCCGGGGAAGCCGACCGCGCCCGTCGTGAAAATGTGCGCCTTGTAGCTATCTTTCGGCGGAACGAGGCAGTTCGTCGTCAAGAGCACCGGTCCGCCAAACGCCTCGAACTCTTCTTTCTGCTTCCACCAGGCATTGCCGTAGTTGCCCGCGAAGTTGTCGTATTTTTTGAAGAACGGATAGTAATGCGCTGGCAGCATCTCGCCGTGCGTGTAGACATCGACGCCCGTGCCCTTCGTCTGCTCAAGCAGCATCTCGAGGTCTCTGAGGTCATGGCCGGAAATCAGGATGGCAGGATTCTTGCGGACACCGAGATCGACCTTCGTGATCTCCGGGTTGCCGTAGTGCTCCGTGTTCGCCTTGTCAAGGAGCGCCATCGTCTGAACGCCCCACTTGCCCGTCTCGAGCGTCAGCGCCGTCAGGTCATCGGCCGAAAGGCTGTCATCGAGCAGCTTTGCGAGCGTGGTCTGGAGGAACGCATCAATCGTCTCGTCCTCTTCGTCGAGGGCATTCGCGTGCTTGAGGTATGCCGCGAGGCCCTTGAGGCCGTACGTGATGAGCTCGCGAAGGCTGCGCACATCCTCGTTCTTCGTCGCGAGCACGCCAACATCATCGGAAGCCGCCTTGGCATCAAATGCCGAAGCATCTGCCGTCCAGAGTGCAGCAGCCGGGAGCTTCGATGCATCCTTGAGCTGGCCCTTGAGCTCGTCCTTCACGGCGAGCGTCTTCTCGATGCGGGCAATCAGTGCCTCGCGGTCGAAGTTCGCATTCGTGATCGTCGCAAAGAGGTTCACGGAAACGAGATGGTTCACATCCTTCGTGACCTTGCCGCCTTCGGCACGCAGCTGCGTCGTGACAGCCGAGAGGCCTTTCGTCGTGTAGATCAGGAGATCCTGCATCGCGGCGACCTCCGGCTTCTTGCCGCAGACACCGACCTGCGTGCAGCCCTGGCAGCGGGCCGTCTCCTGGCACTGGAAGCAAAACATCTTGTTATCCATAGGAAATCTCTCCTTCGCTTTTATAACACACACATCGTGATTCGTTGCTTTCGATGGCTTTATCATAGCATGGCGGATGCGGGCTGACAGTAACAGATGTTACACATAGAAAAATCGCCAGACAAATGCCTGGCGATTTTTCAGTAGTGCGGATGTGCTTTGACGTAGTCCACAGGGCGGCTCCAGTCAACATGGACGTCGGTGTTCTCCCAGAGGCGCGTGAGGGCGAGCTGGAAGTTTTCCTTGCTCGACCACGGCTCGATCGTCTCTTCCGTGAAATCCATGAGCGTCTCGTGCGGGACCTGGAGCGTCAGCGGCTTGCCGAGGAAATTCTCGGCCTTCTTCTTGCCCTCGTCGCTGCCGAGGGTCACGGTGATTTTCTTTGCGGCTTCGTCGTATTCGATCCAGCCGAGGTCGTCGCCATAGCTCACGGCAACGCTATATGGTTCTGCCATCCAAAATTTCCCCTTTTCATCTATTCTTTCATCCATTATAATAGCTCCGAACGGAATTGTACACCTAGAAGCAGATTTTTTGCAGAAAGACAGGCGATTTTTTGTATACGGAATATCTCACGCTCGGAGCCGTGCTGCTGCTCTCCTACCTCGGCCACAACATGACCGTCGTCTACGCGACGCTCATCGTGCTCGCACTCAAAGTCATCGGCGTGCTCGGCATCACGTCGCCGCTCTCGGCGCTCGGCTCGCAGGGCCTCCACTGGGGCATCATCCTGCTGACGGCCGCCATCCTCGTACCGATTGCGACAGGCGAAATCACAATCAGCACGATGATCGACTCGTTCAAATCTCCTGCCGGCCTCATCGCCATCACGGCCGGCCTGCTCGCGGCCATCGCAGGCGGCGGCGGCGTCAAGCTGCTCGCCGTCGATACGGAGCTCATTCCCGCACTCATCATCGGGACGATGGTCGGTGTCATCGCGTTCAAAGGTGTTGCAGTCGGCCCGCTCATCGCAGGCGGCCTGACGTACTTCATTCTGTTTCTTATGAAGCAGTTCCAGTAAGACCCAGAAAGCCGAAAATATTCTCGCATTTCTTCTTTTGTCAAGACTTGTATCCATGTTTTTTTTATGATATAGTAACACACAAAGAAGGAACCGCCTGAGATGTGCGTGGGCTTCTGATTATGTCGAACCTACACTTTTATAAGGGAACCCGATTTGATTCTCGTGGACGTTCACTCGCAAGTTACGAATCAACGGAAGCGCGACTTAAGGTACCCACCTGCTATCCGCAGGTTTTCGACATAGTAAGCGAACGGCATTTTGGACCCCTTTTTTAATGGGGCTTGCTGATTTTCATCGGCAAGCCCCATTCGCGTATCTTGGGGCAGTCATGGCAGGATGTTGTCCGCCCATCTTGCCGCATCTTTTCCGCTCTGTCTTCGTCGGCAAATCCTCGACGTAGCGCTGCTACGTCTTGCGGTTTGCCTCCTTGTCAGAACGAAAAATCTGTGGCAATCTGGACGAACCTCACCTGCCATGACTGCCCCTGTTATTTTAATATATTTTTTCCAAACTTATTTTTCAGTGCGTCAATAACATCATAGAGTTTTTCTTTTTTCTCGTTTTTTTCTTCGCCGAACAGCGCGAGCTCTTCGGCTTCGTCGAAGTTGCTGCCGCTGATGCCGAGAAGGCGGATGCCGCCTGCGGGATGGAGGTCGTGGTAGAGCTGCTTCGCCGTCTCGTAGATTTCGTCATCGAAATGCGTCGGACGGTCGAGCGTCTTGCTGCGCGTCCAGGTATGGAAGTCGCCGCGACGGCACTTGAGCGTGATCGTGCGCGCTTTGCGGCCGGCGCGGCGCAGGCGCCAGCCGACTTCTTCGGCGAGATGGCGGAGCTGGCGCTCGATGGCCTCCGTGTCGCGCAGGTCTTCGGGATACGTGGTCTCGCGGCCGATGGATTTCTGCGGGCCGCGCGGCGCGACGGGGCGGTCGTCGTGGCCGAGGCTCAGCGCGCGCAGCTGCTGCGCCGTCTTTTCGCCGAAGTTCTGGCGGAGCTTCACGAGCGGGAGCTTCGCGAGGTCACCGACCGTCTGGACGTGCAGCAGGTGCAGCCGCGCCTCCGTCTTTTTGCCGACGCCCCAAATGCGGCTGACGGGCAGCGGCCAGAGGAAGGCGCGGATGCCCGCTTCGTCCGCTGGCACCTCGACGAGGCCATCCGGCTTTTCGAGGTCGGAGGCGATTTTTGCAAGGAACTTGTTCGGCGCGATGCCGACGGAAGCGACAAGCTGCGTCTTCTCGCGGATGGCCGCTTTGAGACGCACGGCATAATCATGCGGCGATTTCGCGAGGCGCTCCATGCCCGTCATGTCGAGAAATGCTTCGTCAATCGAGAGCGGCTCGACGACAGGCGAGAACGCATGGAAAATTTCGAAGACCTCTTGCGAGGCCTCCTTGTAGAGCGGGAAGCTCCCCGGGATGAAGATGCCCTGCGGGCAGAGGCGCTTCGCGCGCTCCATCGGCATGGCGGAGTGGACGCCGTATTTTCGCGCCTCGTAGGAGCAGGTCGAGACGACGCCGCGGCCGGAAAGGCCGCCGATGATCAGCGGCTGACCGCGGTATTCCGGGTGTTCGCGCTGTTCGACAGAAGCGAAAAAAGCGTCCATATCGACGTGGAAAACAATTCGTTGCATAGGTTATTTCTCAAACAGAGCGGCGATTTCTTCGTCGGTGAGTTTCGACAGGAAGTTCTCGCCAGGCTGGATCATCTGGTCAATCAGGGATTTCTTCTTTTCCTGGAGCTTGTAGATTTTTTCCTCGATGGTGTCCTTCGTGATGAATTTCAGCACCTGCACGTTGTTCTTCTGGCCGAGGCGGTAGGCGCGGTCGGTCGCCTGGTCTTCGACGGCAGGGTTCCACCACGGGTCGAAATGAATGACCATATCGGCGCCTGTGAGATTGAGCCCCGTGCCGCCCGCCTTGAGCGAGATCAGGAAGACCGAGCCGCGGCCGCCGTTGAACTCCTTGACGAGGCGCAGGCGCTCGAGCGACGGCGTGCTGCCGTCAAGGTAGAGGTACGGCACGCGGAGCTTTGCGAGGCGCTCACCGATATGCGAAAGCATCGTCGTGAACTGCGAGAAAATCAGCATGCGGTGACCGGCCGCGATGGCATCCGTCACGACTTCTTCGAGCATGTCGAGCTTGCCCGAGCCGCCGTCATAGTCTTCGAGAAACAGCGACGGGTCGCAGGCGACCTGCCGCAGGCGCGTCAGGATGGCGAGAATCTTGAGGCGGCTGCCGTCGATGCCATGCTCTTTGAGCACGTCGCGGAATTCCCTCTGCCCCTGGATGAACCATGCACGGTAGACTTTCTCCTGCTTCGACGTCATCTCGCAGACCATGCGGCGCTCGACCTTGTCCGGCAGTTCCTTCAGGACATCTTTCTTGAGGCGGCGAAGGATGAACGGCATGACATGGCGCTGGAGGTTCTTCATGGCGCGCTGGTTTTCTTCCTTGATGATCGGCACTTCGTAACGCGCCTTGAAGCTGTTGTGGTTCAGCAGGTAGCCGGGCATCAGGAAATCGAAAATCGACCAGAGCTCCGTCAGCGTGTTTTCCATCGGCGTGCCCGTCAGCGCGAAATAATCAGCGGCCTTGAGCTGCTTGACAGCGCGCGCGGCCTGCGTCGACGGATTCTTGATGTGCTGTGCCTCGTCGAGGAAGACATAGCGGAACGTGCGGGCCGCATAGAGATCGATGTCGCGCCGCAGCATGTTGTACGTCGTAATCAGCACATCGCACTCCGTGCCCGTCGCCGCGAGCAGCTTCTTGCGCTCGGCTTTCGTGCCAGCGATGACTTTCGCTCGGAGCTCCGGTGTAAAGCGCTCGGCCTCGTCGAGCCAGTTGTAGACGAGCGAAGTCGGCGCGACGACGAGGGAGGGCGATGTTCTTCCATCGCGCTGCGCGAGCAGGAACGCGAGCACCTGAAGCGTCTTGCCGAGGCCCATGTCGTCGGCGAGGATGCCGCCAAGGCCGTAATGTGCGAGGCTCGACAGCCAGTTGAAGCCCGTGACCTGATAGTCGCGCAAGACTTTTTCAAGGCTCTTCGGCACATCGGCCTCGACATCGGCATCCTGCGGATTGCGGATGTCGCGCACGACGCGGCGGAACGATTTGCTGCGCTCGAGATGCAGGCCCTCGTCCTCACGCGCGATGGCATCGAGCACCATCGCGTTCGAGAGCGGCAGATCGATTTTTCCGTCCTCATCCGCCACGCCTTTTTTGAGCCCCGTCGTCTCGACGAAATCGGCAAGGCCGCTGAGCTGCTGCTCGCCGAGCGTCACGAACGTGCCGTCCTTCATGCGGTGGTAGCGGCGCCGCTCGCGGTAGTCCTTGAGGATGGCGAGGATTTCGTCAAAGTCGATGTCCTCCATCGAGAACGTGACCTCGAGCAGGCCCTCCTGGCTCACCGAGACGCCCGCCGTAACCTGCGGCATCGGCTGTACGGGCTTCTTCTGAAATGCATCGGCATAGTAGATTTCGGCCTTTTCCGAAAGCGCAGGCAGCGCCTCGGTAAGGAAGTCGTAGCTCCGTGCCTCATCCTCCTGCACATAGGCCGGCCCTTCGGGCGTGAAGCCATACGTCAGGAACACATTCGTGATTTCCTGCTCGCCGCGGTCATCGCGCACGAGGATGCGGCCATTTCGCTTTTTCTGCGGCCCTTTCGACGTCAGCGGATTGAACTCCTGCTCTTCATACGAAAAGACCGGCCGCACCTCGACGCCATCGCCATGATAGTCGAGATAGAGGCGCGCATGGAGCGGCGCGAGCTGGAAGCGCTTTTCAAAGCTATCATCCACCTTGACATCGAGTGCGTCCTCCATCGCGGGCAGGACCTTTCGGAAGAACGGGGCGGGAATCCTTTGCGCACTCTCCTCCACCGTGTTTTGATAAAGAACGCCTTCATAGGGTGCATAGGAAATATCTGCATCCGTCGTCAGCGCCTGCAGCGGCCCGACTTTGGAACGCATTTCGATGGTCGCGCCTTTCCTCCCCTCGTCTTTCAGCTCGAGATAAATAGGGAGCGGCTCATGCACGACATGGACATCGACGGGCTCTTCATCCTCAAAATGCATCTCGATGGAGGTATCCCCCATGATGGCCAGGAATTCGCGGAGCAGTGCCGGCGTCAGCTTGAACCTCTTCTGATCGAACAGGAAATTGCCATAGCCGTAATACGAAAAGCCCGTGCTATACTGCATGATTTCGCGCTCCGTCTGCTGGGCGCGCCGCAGGAGCCCCCAAAGCTTTTCCGACGTCTCATCCGCAAATTTCATATGGCGCGTGTCCAGCTTGAGCCCCTTGCCGAACTGGACGATGTCGCCATTTGCCACCTGCTTGAGGAAGTCATGGAGATTGCGCAGTACATAGAGTTTCTCCGCGCCGATGCGGAATTCCAGCCAGCGCGAAATCTGGCGATACTCCGTCACGGCAAAGAGGCGCGGTACGAGATGAACGTGCGTCTCGGCCTGCGGCGCGACGGCGACGGCTTTTTCCGGTGCAAAAAGCTCCAGCAGGCGCTTCGCATCGCTCGGACGATTCTCCTCCTTGCTGCGGACAACGCGCGAACCGCTCCGCGTGCTCCAACCATGCTGCCGCTCCATGATTTCAAACAGCGTTGCAACGACATGCTTGCACGGACCGTCATACAGTTCCGCTGCAGGGCAGGTGCAGCCGTAGTTTTCCACATCTCCATGTTCATCAATCGCAACATAGACATGATATTTCCGGGTGCCCTGGACATCCGCATAATATCCGAACGACTCATTTCTGTAAAGTTTCTTCACGCGCCCGTTCCGATAGTAGCTGCGGCCGCGCTCATATGCTGCATCGCTCGCCATCGAGCGGATATCGATCTCGCTGAGCAAATTCTTTCCCTCCGCCTTTGCGCTCCTGCGCACTCTATGCTAAAGTAGTAATCAGCTTTTATTTTACCATGAAATCCACTTCAAAGGAACGAATCCCATGAAGAAACCTGACGCGCAGAAAAACGGCCTGCGCATCCTCATCGTCCGCATCAGCGCCATCGGCGACGTGCTCCACGTCACGAGCGTCGTCCACAATCTGCGCCGCCTGCTCCCCGATGCCGAAATCACCTGGCTCGCGAGCCCGCCCGCAAGCCTGCTGCTCGAAACGAATCCCGACATCGACCGCCTGCTCGTCTGGGATCGCCGCCCGCTCGACGAGGCGAGCGCGCATTTCGACCTGCTGGACTGCTGGCGCGAACTCAAAAAAGCACGCGCCCTGCTGAAGCCGTACACCTTCGACATCGCGCTCGACCTCCAAGGGCTCTTCCTGACCGGCATCCTCACGCTCTTCTCCGGCGCGAAGCGCCGCATCGGCATCCACGAACGCCACGAGGGCAACCCGTTCTTCATGACCGAAATGGCTCCCGACATCCCAGACCCGCACAAAATCCGCCGCTACTACACGGCGCTCGCCCCGCTCGGCTTCGGTCCCGAGACCTTCGAGCCCGGCCCCGTGCTCGTTCTTCCAGAATCACTTTCCGGCTTTGCGACAAAATTCTGGGCCGCCCACGGCATCGACACCGCACGCCCGATCCTCATGGTCTGCGTCCGCACGACCTGGCCCGACAAGAACTGGCCGCCCGCCTATTTCGGTGAAGCCCTCGCCGCCGTGCCCGAAGACGTCCAAATCGTCTTCTCTGGTGCCAAAGGCGACGCGCCCTACATCGAAGAAGCCCAGAAGACGCTCGCGAAGCACGCTCCTGACCGCCGCACGCTCTCCATCGCCGATGAGACCAGCCTCCTCGAACTCGCCGCCCTCCTCCAGACCGCCGACCTCCTCTTCACCGGCGACACCGGTCCCCTCTACATCGCCGAAGCCGTCGGCACGAAGACCCTCTCCCTCTGGGGCCCGACCATGCCAGAAATCTACGGGCCGCTGACCGAAGGACACGTTTTTTTGCGGAGCCCATACGAGTGCGTTGCGTGCTGCAAGACGCGATGTGATAGAAAGAATAATGGATGTATGAACGCGCTAAAACCGAAGATTGCAGCTGAGATGCTTCGCAAATTCTTCGCGACCACAACATCATCTTCGGGTGGCACGGGTACTTTCCTAAGAAATCCGTTTGAATGAGCAACGCGAATGGTCCGGATTTCGTGGAAAGCACCCGTGCCGCCAACGACCGCAAGCCCACCTCCGCGACCACGATTTACACGAAAAAAGAGACGACTGCATCTTTTTTGCAATCGTCTCTTTTTGATTTTCTTGGTGGAGATGAGGAGAATCGAACTCCTGTCCAAAATACATCCACAATCACACAGCATTATCGCAATAGCCCGAGCATGCGGGCATCATAGGAGCGCATCTCTGGGATTCAGAGACCTCCACCACCGTCTTTTACAAAGCCGGAAACTCCCACCTTTATTTAAAACCTCCGGGTTGGCTGATGGTTGGTACTTCCAGAGGGGCCGGATGGCCTAGCCTTGTGGCAGGTCAAGCAGCGTAAGCGTATTCAGCTTCGTCAGTTGAATTTAGCGGTCGATAGGTACGTTTGACGACCATGGACGTGCGAACTGCGTGGCTTCTGTACCCTGTCGAAACCATTACATCCCCGATTCGTGAGGAATAGTATACCACTTCTCACGCAAAGATGCAATCGTTACTTCGCGACCTTGACGTCGTAGCCATAGATTGTCTTCCAGTCGTCGCGCATCGAGACCGGCGTCCAGCCGTTCTTTTCGCAGTCGGCACGCATCTTGTCGGCCTTCGACGTGCTGCCGAGGTCGTCCTCGAGGTCGTCGCAGAGCAATGAGAACGCCATCGACTTGTACTTGTTCTTCGAAAGCGTGTAATTGAACATCGAAGCATCGCCCGAGGAATTGCCGAATGCGAGCACCGGCTGGCGGCCGATTTCACGCGCGATGTTCGAGACCTTGTTCATCTTCACGTCCTTCAGCACGAACTGGCCGCGCACGAGCGTGTCCGATTTCTGGTTGTAGACATAGTCGAGACCATCCGTGTCCCCCTGCCCCGATGCGAGCACCCAGGCATCCGTGCCGATGAAGTGGTCGCGCTCGATCGGCAGTACGCCCTCCATGAGTACGCGCTGCGCCTCGCGATCCGAGCCAGAGACGACCCAGACATCAAAATCATTTGCCTTGAGGTACGAGACAACTTCGGCCATCGGCAGATAGAACTCTTCACCGCGCTTGAGGTTCGTGAGGCCTTCCGCCGGCGTCTCCATGAATTGGCGGACATAGTCGTCATATTCTGGAATCGTCATGCCGGCAAAGACCGCCGCCTGCGATTTCGCCTCTTTGCGCTCCATGTCACCAGGAATCGCATGCGCATAGATGGCGTCCTTGACGACCTGCGCATACGCGCGATCCTCCGGTGCCGGCGTGTACGTCGGGTCTTCGAGTGCGCGATGCACGTACATCATCCACTCGAAATACGACGGCGTGCGCTCGCCGAGCAACGTGCCATCCATATCAAAGACAGCGATGCGGTCCTCGACAGGGATGAAGTTCGGGCTCTTCTTGTTCGTGACGTCCTTGACGTAGTTCGTCAAAGCTTGGAACGACGCCGAATCCTTGTTCCAGTACTGGAAGTTCGAACCCTTCGCGTTGACCTGGATTTCCCCGATTTCCGAGCGCGAAGCCGCCTGCACATCCATGCCCGTGCCGACGCCGACCGCAAAGCTCATCGCGAGCAGAGCGGCGCAGAGTTTCTTCATCTTCATAAAAAATGTACCCCCTTGGTAAAGTAGAAAGAAAACGTGTTTCCTCCTCTTTTATCCACATACAAGATACATTATATCGGATTCTGTTCTTTTTGTCTATTGAATTCTCGTTATTTCTTCCGCTTCGGGCATTCCGCGATAGCCTCGATCTCGCAGAGCGCGCCCGCCGGGAGGTCCTTGACCGCTACGCAGCTGCGCGCGGGCTTGCTGACAAAATGCTTTGCATAGACCTCGTTGAATGCCTGAAAATCACCGATGTCGGCGAGGAAGCAGGTCGTCTTCACGACGTCCTTCATGCTCGCGCCCGCCTCGGCGAGCACGGCCTCGAGGTTCTTGCAGCACTGCTCGGCCTGCGCCGCGATGCCGACAGCGACAATCTTGCCGACGGACGGCTGGATGGCAATCTGCCCCGAGAGATAGATCATGTCACCCGCAGCGACCGCCTGGCTGTACGGGCCGACCGCTGCCGGCGCCTTGTCCGTGTGGAATATCTTCATCCATATCATCCTCCTGAAAAACGAGTGCGCGGCCTGTCGTGCCGCTGTCAAAGAAGCAACGTCTCTCTGTGCTTCTCATTCATTCTACCGCAAACGGCCTTCCTTGACAATGTTACACGCGCCGCATGCGAACGAAAAGCAGCGGGCTCATGCGCCTTGGAGGACGACGCAAGAGCCCGCTGCAGTTATGAAAATAGGGAATAAAGAAGTATTCCTTATTTCAGCGTGTCAAAAGTGAATGCTGCCGGCTCCGCAAAATAAGACAGAAGGTAAGCGGCCGGCGCGATGTAATCGATCGCATACTCGTTCGTCGACCAGGACATCAGCACATCGAGATACGATTTGGCAATGGGGATCTTGCCGCTCTCGAGGTATTTCGTCTGGTCGGGATCGCCGCCGCTGACATGGTTCGGCCCGCCGACGACGAGGCCTGGTACATAGGCGCCCGTGCTCTCGTGGATGCGGTTGTGCGGGTGGAGCGGCATATTGCTGCCCACGCCCGTCATGAAGCATTTATCGAGGCTGTTGCGCCCGAAGAGATAATGGAGCTGCGAGAGCGCTCCCTCGACATACGCGGGCTTGGGCGCGATGCGGTTCGCCATGAGGAGCAGAGAGCCCTCCGTCAGCGCGTTCTTCGTCGAAGCCCAGGTGTACTCCTCCGCCGAGAGCGCACAGCCGAACGGATCCTTCTCCGTCTTGGCGAGCAGCTCGTCCGCGTAGCCGAGGAACGCGCGGCGCACCTGCCCTGTGAGCAGGGGATCTGCGCCGGCGGCGCTCAGATACGCGTACTGGCCGAGCGCGAGGCAGTTGTCCCAGGTGTAGAAGCCAGGCTTCTGCGTGAAGCGGTCGCTGACCTTCTTGAGATAGGCCTCGTACTTCTTGTCGCCCGTCGTGCGGAACATCTCCGCGGCAAGCCAGATGCGCTCCTCAAGATCCGTCGCCTTGTTGTACGGGCCGGAGCCGCTTTCCTGGCCCTCGTCCGTACGGTAGAGCGGCTCGGGATGTTGCTCGAGATAGCGCCAGACGCGCTCGGCGTTCTTGCGCAGCTGACGCGCGTAGCGCGCGTCGAACGGCGCGTAGACGCGCGCGCCGATGGCGAGGCTCGCGCCGTACATCGCAGAGCTGGAGGAGCAGTTGCCGAACACGAAGCGCGGCTGCGTGTCCGTGTCCGGAGACTTGTCGAATCCCGGCCACGTCATGCCCGCCACCTTGTGGAACGTGCTGCCGTCCTTGCGCTGGAGCTTCTGCATCCAGTCGAGCTCAAACTTCACCTCGGAGAGCGCGTCAGGCAGGCCTTTCTCCGCCTTGACGCCCTTGGGGAACACGAGCTGTCCCGCACGGAAATGACCCGGCTCCTCCTCATAGGCCATGAGGAGCTGCGCCGAGGCGATGGCGGCCGTCGTCATGTATTTCCCATAGTCGCCGGCGTCATACCAGCCGCCCGTCACATCGAGCTTGTCGCCCTTCTTATTCAGCGCGTCGGTGAAATAGACCTCAGCCGCCTTGTCCTGCGGATGGCCGCCCGCGAGACGCAGCCCCGTCACGGGATCGTCGATGGGCGTGCTGCTGCGCGCGAGCGTATAGGAACGCCAGGCGTAGACCGCGGGCTTCGCGTAGACATTGTCGCCGATGGCAAAGGGATAAGAGGTCTGCGCGCCCACCTTCAGGCGGTACGTGCCGGCCTTGCGCATCGCGGAGAAATCCGCCTGGCGCAGGCGCTCGCCGGAGAGCACATCGAGCTTTGCCGCCGAGAGCTTCCCCTCGTAGACCGTCGCCCCCGTCGCCGCATCGACGATGGAGAACGCGGTCTCCCCGCTGTCCTTGACCGCCGCCTTTTTCTCATGTCCGGTGAGATAGCCCACCTGGTCGACATGGAGCCCGGACTCCGGCGCGGTAGCCGCCGCGTCCGCCGCGAATGTCACCGGCGCTGCCGTCAGGCAGCTAGCGGCAAGCGCCGTGCCGGCGAGTACGAGACGCGCGATCCGTTTCATCTTATATGATTTCATCGGCTCAGTCCTCCGACGGCGTGTACTTCACCCACTGATACTCCGCCATGATCGGCAGATTGGAGTCATCGAACGCCTTGAGCCATGCATCGACATTCTTGCCCGCCCAAGCGTTCATCATGATCTTGCCCTTCGTCACAGGCATGTTCGCGCCCTCGATGCGATAAGCCTCCTTGCCGTCGACGAACCAGATGATCTTGTCCTTGTGCCACTCGAACGCGTACGTATGGAAATCTTTCGACGCATCAAAGCCGAGATCGTACATGTATTCATGTCCGCCCTGGCCGTTGCGGAAATAGTTGAACTGCACCTTCGTCGTGTCCTTGCCGAGCACCTCGACGTCGATCTCATCCCAGGGATTGCTGTCGCTCGGGCCGGTGTACGTGAAGAACGAGGAGACGACGCCGTCGTTCTTCATGGCCTTCATCGAGACCTCATAGCGGCCGTAGCCGTAGAACTGCTTGCTGCGGAACTCGCCGCCTGAATACGGCACCTGGCTCTGCTGATCGTCGTTATCAATGATGAGCTGCATCAAACCGTCCTCGAACGTCACATTGCTCTTGTGCCAGAACACGTTGAACGGATTGCCGTTCGTCCAGCCGTCAGACGCCTCGAAGAGGGCCGGGCAGCCCGTTTTGAAATCCACTGAGAACGCGTCGCTTGCCTGCGTCTCCGCCGCCGGAGACGCATAGGCGATGCCCGCCACGGGCTGCGCCGGTGCCACAGACGCGAGCGGCGAGAGCGCCGCCGCGAGTACGGCTGCTGCCAGCATATGTTTTTTCATCTTCATGAGAATCTTCCTCCTTTTCATTCTGTCACGCGCGCGGCGCAGGCCGCACCGCGAATGAGATGCGACATTCATTCCTGTGTCGCAGGTACATCCTCTACGGAGAGGTCCTCCCCGTTCGTCTTGATGACATTCTGATACCAATAGAAAGATTTCTTCGGCACGCGCTTGAGCGTACCGTTTCCCTTATTGTCCTTGTCCACATAGATGAAACCGTAGCGCTTCTCCATCTCGCCCGTGCTCGCCGAGACGAGGTCGATGGGGCCCCAGGGGCAGTAGCCCATGAGCGCGACGCCGTCCTCCTCGACCGCGCGCTTCATCTGCTCGATGTGCGCGGCGAAATAGCGGATGCGCTCGTCGTCGTGCACGATGCCGTCAGCCGCCGGCTGCTCATGCAGCCCGATGCCGTTCTCGACGATCATCAGCGGCAGCTCGTAGCGCTCGGAGAGCACGTTGAGCGTGTAGCGCAGGCCGACCGGATCGATCTGCCAGCCCCAGTCCGAGGCCTTGACATAGGGATTCGGGACTTCCTTGCGCGCCCCGGGCGCCGCCGCGTCATATTCGCTCACGAAGCTCATGTAGTAGGAGAGCGCGAAATAATCGACCTTGCCCGCCTCGAGCAGCGCCATATCGCCGTCCTCGACCTGCAGCTTGAATCCCTTTCTTTCCCACTCGCGCAGGAGATACGCGGGATAGTGGCCGCGGCACTGGACATCGGCGAACGCGAACGTCCGATCCATCTCCTTGAGCGCCGCGATCTGGTCGAGCGGCCGGCACGAGGCCGGGTAGACAGGCGACATCGCGAGCATGCAGCCGATCTCAAAATCAGGATTGATCTTGTGACCGAGCACGACGGCCTTGGCCGAGGCGATGAACTCATGGTGCGCGACCTGCGCGAGCACCGCCTCGCGGTCCTCGCCCTCCTCGTAGTGCACGCCCGAGTTGGTGAACGACGCGAACGGATCGTCCAGATTGCGCTGATTGTTGATCTCGTTGAACGTCATCCAGTACTTGACCTTGTCCTTGTAACGCTCGAAGCAGACCCCGGCGAAGCGCACGAAGAGATCGACGAGCTTGCGGCTGCGCCAGCCGCCGTACTCTGTCACCAGATGATACGGCATCTCGAAATGCGAGAGCGTGATGACCGGCTCCATGCCGTACTTGTGCATCTCGTCAAAGAGGTCGTCGTAGAACTTGAGACCGGCCTCATTCGGCGTCTCCTCATCGCCGTTCGGGAAAATGCGCGTCCAGGCGATCGAGGTACGGAAGCATTTGAAACCGAGCTGCGCAAGCAGCGCGATATCCTCCTTGTAGTGGTGATAGAAGTCGATCGCCTCGTGGTTCGGATAGTACTTCCCGGGCAGGACGCCATCCGTGATCTCGCGGGGCACGCCGGGGCCGCCGACCGTCATGACGTCAGCGACCGATGGTCCCTTGCCGCCTGCCTGCCACGCGCCCTCGAGCTGATGCGCGGCGACCGCACCGCCCCAAAGGAATCCTTTCGGAAAGCTCATACTGTCTCCTCCTTGCCGTCCAGACGCTGATAGACGCTGATGAACTCCAGCGCGATGGTCTTGAAGGCCTCCGCGCTCATGAGCTGATCCTCCGCGTGGAGAATGATCAGGCTCACGATGTTCTTCTCGCCCGACGCCTCGCGCGTCAACAGGCTCGTGTGCGCGTCATGCCCCTCGACGAATGCCTCGTCGCCTTCCTTGATGAGCTGCTCCGCCTTGGCGTAGTCGCCCTGCTTCGCGGCCTGGATGGCCTCGATGTAGGAGCTGCGCGCCGTACCGACCATCGAGATGATCTGGAAAGCAATCTGCTCTAAATCCCCCATGTCGCTCACCCCTTCATGATCTTCTCAGCGAGTTCCACCGTGCCCTTGCCGTCCATGCGGCCGTACATGCGCATGTCGATGGCCTCGACCGGCACGCCTGGCAGCTCCGCGGCGATCTTGTCCTTGGAGAAACGAATCTGGGGACCGAGCAACACCGCGTCGGCGTCCGCAGCCTTCGTGGCCGCCTCCGAGGCGGAGTAAGCGGCGATCTCGTAGTCCTTGCCAGCGGCATCAGCAGCCTCCTTCATCTTTTTCACGAGAATACTCGTCGACATGCCGGAGGCACAAAGCAACACAATCTTTTTCATAAAGAACACACCTTTCATCATTGTGAACTGCACACCTGCATACATAGAAGCAGGAATGAATTGAGTGCCCTGTCTTCACGCGTCTGCACACCCCCCTCATCACATGCCTAGCAGAACGCGGTGAAACGTCCTGCCATCGCATTTCTGATTGATTTCAAAAAGAGGCAGCGCAGATGCGCAAGTCAGGGCACCTTATCAAACCAGTACTAACTCAAACTTCCCACATGCCAAACACTGACAATGCCGCGTCAATAAAAGAAATTTGAGAGAATAAAAGGCGTAAAGCTTACCTTCATCGAAGATAGAT
>CACZFT010000032.1 GCA_902780535.1 uncultured Selenomonas sp.
TTTGCGAAGGCAGTTTGTTTAGCAGCTTCTACTATAGCAGAGCGTGCAAGTGATTTCTTTTTTCATGCTGGCTTACCCACAGTTATGGGAGAAGCCTCATAAATCTAATGAGTTATTCATAATCGGAAGGGGTAAGAACGATTTCCTAATCGTTACTCCATCCACAGGCAAAATCTCCCTCAAAACCGCATACCAGGCACGCCATCTCGGCCGTTTCTGTTCGTTTCCTTTGGAAAGGACGGAGGCGGCCGAGATGGCGTGCCTTTTTGTCGTGCCCGAAAATGAAGAAGGCAGGGATGCAGCATGACGAAGGAGGATCGATACATCCGAAGACGGCTCCGCCAGGCGCGGCGGCAGGCGCGGGCGTTTTACCGCTGCCGCACGTATCCAATCGACAGGCACAAGATCGTTTTCTGCAACATCGAGGGCACGGTCGGCTATGGGTGCAACCCCAAGTACATCTGCGAAGAGCTGCGCCGCCGCAATGCCTTGCGCCGCGCGCGAGGCGAGCAGCCCTACGACCTCGTCTGGCTCGTCGATGACGCCAGCCTGCCATTCCCTGACGATGTGCGCGTCGTCTCCAATACGCTCGCGCATCGCGCCTATGAACTGTCGACGGCTGCCGTCTGGGTGGACAACAGCCGCAAGCAGCTCGAAGTCCGGAAGCGTCCGGGGCAGTTCTACGTGCAGACATGGCATGCCAGCCTGTCGCCCAAGCCCATCGGCCTGCAGCGTGGCGCATCGTTTTCCAAGATCGCGTATCTCGTGAGCAAGCATGATGCTGATATGACGGACCTCGTGCTGACGAATTCCCGCTGGATGGAAGACGTCGTGCTCCACGACGGCCTGCTCTATGATGGCGCCTATGTCCGAACAGGTTCGCCGCGCAATGACATCTTGGTAAACGATCGCACGGAATGTCGTCGCCGCCTGCGTCGGAACTATGGAATCCCAGACGGTACGCAGCTCTTGATGTATGCGCCGACATTCCGCAGCGGCAGCCAGGGCACGGTTCGCAGCATCGAGAAGAACAACAAGATGCCAGATTTCGAAGCGCTGTGCCAGGCACTGCACGATGGGCTCGGGGGAACATGGAAAATCCTCCTCCGTCTGCATCCCCAGCTCACGGCGCGCCATATCACGGGCGGCGTCACATCGGAAACCGTCATCGACGTGAGCAGCGAGGCCGACATGTTTGAAACCCTGGCGGCTTGTGATGCCTTGCTGACAGACTATTCCGCGACGATGTTCGACGCAGCCTTCATGCGCGTGCCGGTCTTTCTCTACGCATACGACCTGCAGGCCTATGTCGCCGAGCGCGGCCAGCTCCTGTGGCCGGATCTCAAAGGATTGCCGTTCCCCGTCGCGCAGACAGAAGAATCCCTGATGGCCGCCATCCGGAACTTCAATCCGGCACCGTATGAAACGGCGCTCGAAGCATTCTTCCAGAAAGCGGAACTCAGAGAAGACGGCCATTCGGCCGAGCGGGCGGCGGATGTCATAGAAGAACATCTGGCTCGGGGCCGGAGTTCAAAGCCCTGCGCGGGTGTGAATGCACCATTCGCACACAGCGTCCAAAGCTCGCCATCAGCGTGTACCATAAGCCAGGAGACATCGTCGATCTTGCGCAGCTGATCCTCACGTATCAGCCGGACTATCGGCTGTATCTTCGTCACGATTGCATTTTTGATAATGAAACGGTTTTGTATGCTGTTTGAGGAGAAAACATGAAATTCATCATATGGGGTGCTGGTGTGCGCGGGCGACGTGTTCGTTATTTCCTAGAAGATCGTGCAGTGGCATATATCGATGCAAACACTACGATGCAGGGGAAGGAAAAAGATGGCCTCCCGATTCTGTCTTTTGAAGATTACATTGCAGAGCGCGACGGCCGTTATCAAGACGCATGGATCATTATCTCGCCGCGTAGTACGAACTTTATAGAAAGCATTGTTCGTACGCTTGATGCGCATGGTGTCATACGATATTTTCATCTGCAAGACGCCATTGCTTCGTACTATGAATATGATTTCGAACAAATGCTTGCACAGATTGACCGGGAGTTTGCACGGGAAGAGGAAGTCGGCCTTTTCGGATTGGATAGTTTCCATGCAGACCTCTACGGGAGATTGTCTGCGATAGGACGACATCCCGTTCTCTGGATCCCAGAGGATGCGTGGCATCAGGACGCGAAGCGGCGTGAAGAATTGCCTGATTGGGATATTCGGTGCTTGAAAGAAACAGGCGGAGTGCACATCCTCGATGATGCCGGACTGCTCTCGCAACTGACCAATACCTATGCGACGCCGGAAATAGAAAAGTTCCACAACATGTATGAAGGACGCCGTTGCTTCGTAGTCGCAACGGGACCGAGCCTTCGAATGGAAGACCTAGAGACGTTGCAGGAGCATCATGAGCTTTGCATCAGCATGAATGGCATCTTCCATTGTTTCGATCAAGTGAAATGGCGGCCGGACTTCTTCGTGATGACGGATTGGCTGTTGGTGCGATATCAGGAGATCATCGATGAGATGGATGTTCCATACAAGCTGATTTCGGATTCCAATTTGGATTTTTGGAAAAGACAGCATCCAGAGAATGTTATCCGTATGCACGTCATCTATGGACACAGTATGGAAGCCAGAGATTGCTTTTCGGATGATTTCGTGAAAGGGTGCTATGGAAATTTCAATGTGACAAATGCGTGCTTGCAACTTGCTGCATATCTTGGATGCAAGGAAATATACTTGTTGGGTGTAGATTTCAGCCAGCTTGCCGGGAAAAAAGGAAGGAACAGTCACTTTTCGAAGGATTACGACAATGAGATGAAAGATGAGGATTTCAGCCACTTTTATACCGATGAACAGATGCAGAAATTTATGCAGAAGGGTTACGAAGCTGCGCGTCGCTATGCTGATGCCCATCCTCCGCTCAAGATCTACAACGCGACGCGAGGAGGGTATCTTGAAGTCTTTGAACGCGTGGATTTTGATTCGTTGTTTTGAGGAAGGGACAATGGCGCGAAACAGGGCGGCGTTGCTATTCCCAAGTTGATATATTACGATAAAAAAGAACTAAGAGACAGGGTATGACGTGGGCAGTCTGAGTCGAAAGAAAACAGGACTTTTGTGATGCATAAATATGAAGAAGGATGATGTAAAATGGCGCAGGTTCAAGCTCCAGAGCATATCTTGGCGGCGTATGTCGTGTACAAGAATTTTTATGACCATGATGCCAAAAGCAACAGTCGCGATATTCTTGCGCGTTTTATCAAATACATCCTTGCAGAAAAGCGTGTTCGTGCGTTTACCCTGATCAATATGGAAGAATGGATCCGGGATGAGTTCGGATTCCGGATTCCGGAGGCCGTTGTCAAGAGTGCGATCAACTCCTTAAAGAAGACAGGATTGCTCACGCTGGATGAGGGACAATATCGCCTGGCTGTTGATCCGGCAGAGTGCATGGATGCCTCCGATGAAGAAAAAATCCAGAAAGAGACGAATGCTGCAAAAGGAATTCTTGACCTATTAGAAAAGCATCTTGCACGAGACGGCTGGAACAAGAAGTATGATCGATTGGAAATTTTTGAAGAACTGAATCGTTTTCTTATGGATGAGGAACCCCGGCATGCCGATCTTGGCATACAGATCAGCTCTTTTGTTTTGGCATTGGAGGAACGCGATCCGAATTGGTATCGCCAAATTGCATCTATGCGGGTTGGATGCATTTTGTTCAATGGCATTAGTTACAATCTTGATCAGGTAAAAATCCGCGATGGAAAGCTTAAGCTGTTTCTGGCTACTGAGATTTTGTTCGATATCGCAGGACTGAATGGAGAGGTCTGGAAACATGTAGCAGAAGATTTCCTAGATCTGGTAAAATCTTTCAATCGAGATGAAAGACATATTATTCTGCTGTATTTTGCTTCGACGAGGAAGGAAGTCGACGCTTATTTCGGCAGCGCTGAGATGTCCGTGAAGACCGGAACATCGGGCGTGGTTTTCAAGACGGCGATGCGAAATATTTTGTCCGGATGCTCAACGCCATCGGAGGTACAAGAGAAAGAAGTGCGTTTCTTCAATGACTTGAAGCGCCTTGGAATTGAAGAAGATACTACGGATTATTATGCTGATGGGCTAGAAATATATAATTGGGAGAGCGTTGAAAACGAACAAGAAGATCGGAAGCATCTGGAATATTTGAGCAACGTCAACAAGCTGCGTCGCGGGAGGCGGTCGAAAGACTATATCGCGTCTGGGGCACTCTTGCTCACGGAGGCTTCACGGGCACTCAAACTTTCGGATATGAACAACTCAGATAAAGTGATGGCGCCATTGGCCGTACGCATTGGCAGCTTTACAAGATATCTCTGGCATCGATTGAGCAAGGGATATGGCACAAAGATGAATCCGCAGTGGTTCGATGCAAGCGTCAAAGCAAAAATTATTTTATCAGAAGTCATCAATCATAACATCAATACGATTTACGAAAAAACGAAAAAGGCCTATCAAGAGGGAAGGATTGACCAAGAGGAAATCAAAGAAACCATCATATCGCTTCGAAGCTATGATATTTCCCCGGACAATCTTACAGAAGAACGCGCAGAAGCAGGGCTGGAGCTTACAGAAGAAACCATTGTCCGCAGCTTGGAAGAGCGACAACTGACAGACCGAAAACTGAGACGTGCGAGCGAAGAACTGGCAAAAGAAAAGATGGCGCGTGAGAAAATGGAAGCACAGATCAAGGCACTTCGCGCAGAAAAGAAACAGGCCGAGGAGGAGCAAAAACAACAGCAACTGAGAGACCAAAACCGCAGAAAGACAGTGAAAGTCCTATTGGTTGTCGGTGGATGCATTGCTGCTTCGATTGCAGGATCAGCTTTGCTGGAATCCCAACAAAACATGTTGAATTTGTTTCTCGCTTTGATAGGTCTTGTTGCGAGTGCAAAAATTCTTTGGTAAATTGACGAATATCGACGTATAGACGTATGGATGAAAGGAAGCAATGTCGTTGTTCAATGGAAAAAACATCCTCATAACAGGTGGTACAGGCTCGTTCGGGAAGAAGTTCATCAAGATCTTGCTGCAACGGTACCAGCCAAACAAGGTCATCGTCTTTTCGCGCGATGAGCTGAAGCAGTTCGAGATGTCGCAGGTGTTCAATGCACCGTGCATGCGGTATTTCATCGGCGATGTGCGCGACTATGAGCGGCTGGAGATGGCGATGTACCAGGTGGACTACGTCGTGCATGCGGCGGCGCTGAAGCAGGTGCCGGCGGCGGAGTACAATCCGATGGAGTGCATCAAGACGAATGTCGGTGGCGCGCAGAATGTCATCAATGCGGCGATCGAATGTGGCGTGAAAAAAGTCATCGCGCTCTCGACGGACAAGGCAGCGAATCCGATCAACCTCTACGGCGCGACGAAGCTCTGCTCGGACAAGCTGTTCACGGCGGCGAACGCGCTCGTCGGCGATCGCCCGACGCGGTTCTCCGTCACACGCTACGGCAACGTCGTCGGCTCGCGCGGCTCGGTCGTACCATTTTTCAAGAAACTCGTGGCGGACGGTGCAAAAGAGCTCCCTATTACAGATAAACGCATGACCCGCTTCTGGCTGAAACTTGAAGATGGCGTCGATTTCGTGCTGAAAAACTTCCAGCGGATGCACGGCGGCGAAATCTTCATCCCGAAGATCCCTTCGATGCGCGTCGTCGACCTCGCGAAGGCCATCGCGCCACAGCTGCCGATCAAGGTCATCGGCATCCGTCCGGGCGAAAAGCTGCACGAGGTCATGTGTCCCTCGGACCTTTATTATGACACGCTGGAGTTCGCCGACCATTTTGTCATCAAGCCATCGATTCTATTTCGTCAAATCGCCGCAAGAGCTTTCTGCAAACACGCAGCAAAAAATCAATGAGCTCTGGGGGATGATGCGAAGCGCAGAGTCTTGCACAGAAAAGCGGCCCCACAGCGTGTAGCTGCGAGGCCGCATCTGGGGATTCATTCGACCACAAGGCCGTTTTTTGCGGCGAGCGCGCGGATCTGGTCGGCAGACCATTTCGAGATCCGCATGATTTTTGCCAGCGGGTCGTGATCCTCGATCATGCCGAGAATGATGTTCCCCTCGCCTTCGGCCTTGCCTTCGGCTTTGCCCCTTTCCATAGCATCCTCTGTCCAATATTTTTTCGCTTCTTCTTCGTCCCATTGCAGTGAAAACATATTGACAACCTCCTTGCCAAATTGATGGAGAAAATCTTTTAAAACATCTTGATCCATGCAGACGAGCACCGCCTGGCGGATGGCTTCGTCGTCGTTCATGCCTCGTAAATGATTTTCATGGATGAGGTGGACGAGATAGCTGTAGTCGCGAAGCGGTTCGCAGGACTGCAAGATTTCGTTGCTGCTGTCATAGGAAATGTCGATGACGTGGCAGATGAGTTCGAGATCGCCGCCGTCCGGATTCTCGAAAGCGTCGGAGAGCTTGAGCTCCGGCCGGGGCTCTTTGAGCTTCGGACCATTGTAAAGGATGTAGAACTTCGGCGTTGGAATTTTGATGAGCTTTGGAAGGTAAATCGCTCGTTTCGCATCGCGTTCCTTGATGATTTTCCGATAGACCTTGTCGATGTACGGCAACATCCGGAGCGGCATATTTTCGTTCCATGTGCTCTGATGTTCGATGAGGACAACGGACTGGCCTTTCCAGAGGAACGAGAGGTCGTTCTTCTGGCTGTCGAGGAAGACGTTCCGCAGGGTCGTGATTTTGAGGTCTTGCGGGAGCACAGGGACGTCGGTTTTGAGGATGGCTTGGTAGAGTTTCGCGAGCTCCCGACGATTGTTGAAGAGCTTGCGGAAAACGGAGTCTTTGACTTGCCGATTTGCCATGAAGAGCATCCCTCCTTAGTTCCTATTTTAATTCGTACCGCGCGGATGCGCAAGATGAATGTGCGTGCAAATCCTGTGAAAGGAATGTTTAGTGAATGCAAGAGAAAAACATGAACGGCAGCCTGTTGGTCGCCATCCAGGCTTCTTGTCATGGGGAGTCGTTCCCTGGGCGCAACCGGTTGCCGATCGACGGTGATGACACGATGGTGGCGTTCCTTGTCCGTCGCTTGCGGCAGAGCGGTATCCGTCAGATCGTCATCGCGACGACGACGGAGCCGGAGGATGCGTGCTTCGATGCGATGGCGGATGCGCTTGGCGTCGGCGTTGTGCATGGAGCGTTTTATGACATCCCGCAGCGGTTGCTCCTCGCGGCGGAGGCAGGCGGCGGTGTCAGTCACATCGTGCGCGTCTTTGCGAACTGCCCGCTGACGGATGTCGCGCTCTTGCAGGAGCTGTACCGCCAGCATGCAGCAGGCGGCTATGACTATTCGTACAACGAGCATTTCGGCGGCGTCCTCTGGGGGACGGGATGCGATGTGTTCCGCGTCGATTTCCTGCGCGAGCTGTGCGCGGCGGAGCTCTCAGACAGCCAAAAGGAAACGATCGGCACGTACATCCGCCAGAATCAGGGGCGGTATCATGTCTATGCCTACGAGTACGGAGCGAAGCGCCCGGGCTACAAGCTGACGGTCGAAAACCGCAAGGACTTCGAGGTCGTGCGCGAGCTCATCCAGAACGTGCCGCAGCTCGATTGCGCGTCCATCCAATCGTATCTTGATCATCACGAGATTCTCGCGCATTACAATCGCGAAGAGCCTCCAAAGGAAGCAGGACTCGAGAAGCTGTTCCTGCATCCGGACAAGATGAGCGGCATCCTCGCACAGCAGGAACCGGACGCGTTATTCCCCATCAGCGTCGAGCTGACACTCACGAACGCGTGCAACATGAATTGCGTCTACTGCAGCGACCGGATGCTGCGCGAGCGGCAGGGCAAAGGGGAGTACATCACGCTCGCACAGTTCCAGCAGCTGTTCCAGGATTTGGCGCAGGGCGGGACGCAGGGCGTCGTCATCGAGGGCGGCGGCGAGCCGACGCTGTATTCGCACTTCGAGGAGGTCGTGCGCGCGGCGCGCGCGGCAGGGCTCGCCGTCGGCCTCATCACGAATGGATCGCAGCACCTCGCGCCTGAGATTCTCCGAGAGATGGAGTGGATCCGCGTCAGCCTCGATGCCTCGACGGCAGAGGAATACCAAGACATCAAGGGCGTCCCTTTCTTTGAGCGCGTCATGGGGAACATCGCGCACTATGTGAAGCATTGCAAGACGGTCGGTGTCGGATATGTCGTGACATCGAAGAACATCTCGCAGGTCGAGCCGCTCGTCCTGCGCCTGCGCGAGCTGAAGGTATCGTACGTGCAGATGCGTCCGGTCGTCGACTGCGAGGAGATTTACCCGCATGACGTCGATCTCACGTATCTGAAAGTCTACCAGACGAAGAACTTCGGCGTGATGGTCGATGGCATGGTCGACAACGCTGTGGGCGGCAACCACGAGCTGCCATGCTACGCGTCGAGCCTCACGAGCATCATCTCGGGCGACGGCAGCGTCTACATCTGCGGTCGACTGAACATCTACGATTGGCTGAAGCCCATCGGCAACATCCGCGAGCAGCGGTTCGCCGACATCTGGAACGGCGAGGAACGCCGCCGCCAGACGGAAAAGATCCTCGATGCAGATTTTTGCAAGGCGAACTGCCCGCAATGCCGCATCAGCAAGTTCAACGTGCTGTTTGCGAAGCTCTTCGCCGTGAAGTCGAAACATTTCATTTGAACATCAGGAGGGACAAACGATGGTCATTCCTTTCGAAGAAGAGTACCGGAAAAAATTCTATGCGCTGGAAGAAAAGATTTTCGAATCGAACATGTGGTCCGAGGGCCAGATGCTGCATGATTTCGAAGACAAGTTCGGCGAGTACGTGCACATGCAGGCGCGCGGCATCGCGGACGGCGGCGCGGCGCTCCTCGCGATCCTCTCGTATCTTGACGTGCACGGCAAAGACGTCATCGTGCCGTCGAACACGTTCTGGGCGGATGCGCAGGCCGTGCGCTATGCCGGCGGCCATCCGATTTTCGCCGACTGCAACCGCGAAGACCTCTGCCTGAGCCTCGCCGACCTGAAACGGAAGGTCACGGACAATACGAAGGCCGTCATCCTCGTCCACATCGGCGGGCACATCGCGTTCGAAACGGAAGCGATCGCGGCGTTCTGCAAAGAAAAAGGCATCTACCTCGTCGAAGATTGCGCGCATGTCCACGGCGCATGGTGGAACGGCAAGACGGGCGGCAACTACGGCATCGCAGGCGCGTACTCGTTTTACGCGACGAAGACGATGCCGCTCGGCGACGGCGGCATGGTCGTGACGCGCGACAAAGACCTCCTGAAATACGTCGAGGAGTTCCGCAACTATGGCAAGGAGGTCGTCGACGGCCACGTCTACTACCGCATGCAGGAAGGCTTCAACTACCGCCTCAGCGAGTTCAATGCCGCGCTCGGCATCGTGCAGATGGAGCGTCTCGACCACATCCTCGCATGGAAGCGCGCGCTTGCGAAAAAATACGATCAGATTTTCGAAAACCGCGTGAAGCTGCCGGAGGGCATGATCTCCGGATACTACAAATACATCGTCTTCGATACGCCGTTGAAGCAGGAAACCGGCCAGGTCTTCGGTCCGCGCGACCAAGGCTACCGCATCGCCGGCGTCCCCGCCGACGTGCCGAACAGCGACTGGGTCACGGCGCACCACAAATGCGCGCCCATCTATCTCGGCTACGAGCATGCCGACAAGAGCGTCGACGAACTGCGCAGCATTTTGCTCGGCGAGTGAGGCAGCAGATGGCAAACACGAAAGACTATCACGATTACGTCATCAAGGACGGCAAGTTCGTCGGGGCGTTCGAGGAAATGTATCAGAACGTCGAAGACCCGTGGCATCAGACGGAAGAGGCCGCGCACTCGTATTCACGCATGGACACCGTGAACTCCATCCGCCGCTTCCATCTCGGCACCGTCCTCGAAGCGGGCTGCGGCCTCGGGCATTTTACGAATTACTTGCAAGCGCATTGCCCATCGTCAAAAATCATCGGCATGGATATCGCGCCGACAGCGATTGAGAAAGCGAAAGCGTCTTTCCCGAAGCTCTCGTTCATCGCCGGCAACCTGAAAGACCTCGACGCCATCCTCGCGTCGCACGGCTTCGCGCCGGATGGCATCGTGTTTTCGGAAATCATGTGGTACATCCTCCAAGACCTCGATGTCATTTTGGAAAAGACAAAGAAAGCACTTTTGTCCACGGGGGGGGTACTCCTCATCAACCAAGTCTTTTACCACGGCGGGCAGCGGTATGGGCGTGAGTTTTTCACGACGCAAGAGGAAATGATGGACTACATTGGTTGGGATGTGTTGGCGCGGACGCGATCGGAGACAGCGGACGTGACATCGTCGTACGAGACGCATACGGTCTTGCGCCCGCGCAGATGAAGAAAGGAATGGAATGCATGGGGAAGGCTGTGAATCCCTTTATCCCGCTCTATCGCACATGCGATACGGGGACGAATGAAGAAAAGTATCAACTGCTGAAGGACGGTAAGCTGACGGTGCCGCGGTATCTCGATGTCGAGCTGACGAATCTCTGCAACTTCCAGTGCTGTTTCTGCCCGACGGGCACGCACAGCATGAAGCGCACGAAAGGCATGATGCCTGAGAGCGTCATGGAGCGTTTGCTTGAAGACGTGCGGAAACACCAGATCCCCGGCGTGCGTGTCATCGGATGGGGCGAGCCGACCCTGCATCCGCATTGGATGGAGTTCTTGCACGATGTCAAATCGGGGGGGGGGCACTTGTCCACTTGGGGACGAACGGCTCGCGGCTGTCTGACGAAGAGATGCAGCAGCTCATCGATATGGGCGTTGACAGCATCAAGTTTTCGTTCCAAGGCGCAGACGCGGCGTCGTATGGCGAGATGCGCGAGGGCGGCGACTATCACCAGCTCGTCGAAACGGTGCAGACAATGCATCGCCTGCGCGGCGACAAGTTGTTGCCGTTCATCCAGATTTCCACGACGCTGACCGTCGAATCGCCGGAGCAGGTCACGGCTTTCCGCAAGGAAATCGAGCAGTACTGCGACTACTGCAACATCGGCTACACGATGCTGAACCATCTCTCCGTCGATGCGATGGATGTCTCGGCAGAGAAGCGCGAAAAAATCCGCAAGATGCAAGAGCAGGAAGCTGTGCACCACGTCTATCGCACGGTGTGCAGCGATGCGTTCGACAAGCTCGACATCCATTGGAACGGCGATGCCGTGCTCTGTTGCTCGGACTATGACAATTTCATGGTCGTCGGCAACATCCTCGACCAGGATGTCACGGATATCTTCCAGAGCCGCATCGCGGGTCTCTACCGCGACATGATTGTCAAGGGCGAATATGGCCGCATCCAATGCTGCAGCACGTGTTGGGAAACCGTGCCGCTGACGAAGTGAAGGGGGAACGCTCCATGCAGAAAGCTTTGATTTATGGTGCTGGCGGCGGTGGTACGCAAATCTACCGCGAGCTCGTCGCCCGCGAAGAGCCGTATGAGATCGTCGCCTTCGTCGACCGGCTGCGCGGCGGCACGGAAAAGGAAGGCCTGCCCGTCATCTTTCCGAACGAGATGGCGGCGCAGACCTTCGACATCGTCTTCGTGGCGACGCAGGACAACACCGTACGCGACACGCTCGTGCGTGAGTACGGCATCCCGGACGAAAAAATCAACACGGCGCGCTACTGGAACAGCGCCGAAGTCGCGCCGCGCGTGCGTGCGCTCGAACATTTCCGCGAGCTCTGCGACATGTACGGCATGAAAGGGAGCGTCGCCGAAGTCGGCGTGTTCCAAGGCGATTTCTCGAAACACATCAACCGCCTGTTCCCCGAGAGCAAGCTCTATCTTTACGACACGTTCGAAGGCTTCAGCGAGCGGGACAAAGCGCAGGAAACGCCGGATGCCGAGGTCACGGCCTACACGCACTACGCGAACACGAGCGTCGACCTCGTCATGAAAAAGATGGCGCATCCAGATCAGATCGTCGTCTGCAAGGGCATGTTCCCCGAGACGGCAACCGGTGCGGATGACAACTATGTCTTCGTCAGCCTCGATCCCGATCTCTACGCACCTGTACTCGCAGGCCTCGAATATTTCTACCCACGGCTTGTCCACGGGGGGGGATATTTGTACACGACTTCTTTTCCAACGAAGATCCTGGCGTTCGGCGTGCCATCACCGAGTTTCTAAAAAAAGAACACATCGCCATGACTCCCATCGGCGATTTCCGGACGTTGGCGGTCATAAAGCCGTTGTGAAGAATCAGGGGAGGGCAATGTGGCATGGATAATCATCAGAATCTGAAATGTTACGAAGGCGTTGAGTCGGTGCAGCTCAGACTGCCGGAAAAAGAGTTTGACGCATATATGCAGGATAAGCTCCGCTCGGCGGACAGCGACCTGGAGTTCATCAAACAACGCGTTTTTGAGAAACGAGGAAAACTGGACGTTTGCGAAATCGGTAGCGGAAACTCGAAGCTGCTGTATCGCTTGGAAGCTGATGATGTAATTAAGAACAAGGCCGTTGGCTATGAAGTGGCGGAGAGCCGCTATCGGCTGGCCGAGAAATTCAAATCCGCTTTGCAGTCCAAACTCGTTGACAACCGCCATCAAAACTTTTTAGACGCTCCTCCGGAAGAACAGTACGATCTCATCATCATGGTGGATATCGTCTTGCAGATGATTGCGTCGTTGGATGCAGAGGCAGAAGCGCAGGCCATGGATTGGCTGTATCAGTCCATATACCGGGGGGGTATATTTTCCTCGAACTGGAAGACTTCTCGTCCGTTCTGCACGAAATCGACATGGACGGGCGCGGAGAGTATCGGAAGTGGGATGAATTTCCACCGTCCGATCCCTACGCTTATGGGTTGTATCGCATGACGAAGGATGACGATGGCAATCTTGTCGATGAAAAAATCTTTTTGAAACGCGAGGATCATTCCGTTGAGAAAAATCGGGCTCAATCATTTTTTCTGTGGGATGAATGATGCACAGCGAGTCAATGGCGACTCATGTCGATGAGCTTCAAGAAGAAGTATTCATCGTCAGGATA
>CACZFT010000033.1 GCA_902780535.1 uncultured Selenomonas sp.
CAAAGGCGAGACGCTCGGCCTCGTCGGCGAGTCCGGCTGCGGCAAGTCCACGACGGGCCGCACGGTCATCGGCCTCTACGAGCCGACGGAAGGCGAAGTTTATTTCGATGGCGAGAAGCTCGCCCCTGGCAAATTCGCCGAGGACAAGATTCAGATGATCTTCCAGGATCCGTATGCGTGCCTGAATCCGCGCATGACGGTCGGCGACATCATCGGCGAACCGCTCGACATCCATCATGTCTACGACAACCCGCGAGACCGCATGGCGCGTGTCTATGAGCTCTTGAACCTCGTCGGCCTGAACCCGGAGCAGGCGAACCGCTTCCCGCACGAGTTCTCGGGCGGCCAGCGCCAGCGCATCGGCATCGCGCGTGCCCTCGCCATCAATCCGCAGGTCATCATCTGCGACGAGCCGATTTCGGCACTCGATGTCTCGATCCAGGCGCAGGTCGTCAACCTGCTCTCGCGCCTGCAGAAAGAGCTCGGCCTCACGTACCTCTTCATCGCGCATGACCTCGCGATGGTGCGCTACATCAGCCAGCGCGTCGCCGTCATGTACCTCGGCAAGCTCGTCGAAGTCGCCGACACGGAAGACCTCTACGAGCATCCGCTCCATCCGTACACGCAGGCCCTGCTCTCGGCCATCCCCGTGCCGGATCCGGACAACAAGAAAGAGCGCATCCAGCGACGGAACGCTGCCGCACGGAAGAGCCCGTCATGAAAGACTTCGGCAACCGCCGCTGCGCCTGCCATTACGTGGACGAGACGGGATTCCATGGGCAGAAGACGGTCAAGCACTGAAAACGAATTCGGATGAAGATTGCAAAGAAGGCCCTGCTTCTGGGGCCTTCTTTGTGTTCCATCCATGCAGCAGGGAAAGTATCGTATTGACATTCGCGAGCCTTGACGCTAAAATGGATACGTTACGGTTTGACGATACGGATACTCTATAGTATCCCTTTTCTTTTATCTTCGAAATGATTTTTGGGAGGAACGATTTCAAGAATGAGTACGAACGAGAATCTGAGGAACATCGCTATCATCGCGCACGTCGACCACGGCAAGACGACGCTCGTCGATGCGATGCTCAAGCAGAGCCATGTCTTCCGCTCGAACGAGAAGGTCGAGGAGCGTGTCATGGACTCTGGCGACATCGAGCGTGAACGCGGCATCACGATCCTGTCGAAGAACACGTCCATCATGTACAACGGCATCAAGATCAACATCGTCGACACCCCGGGCCATGCGGACTTCGGCGGCGAGGTCGAGCGCGTGCTGAACATGGTCGACGGCGTCCTGCTGCTCGTCGATGCATTCGAAGGCCCGATGCCGCAGACGAAGTACGTCCTCCGCAAGGCGCTCGAGCAGAAGCTCAAGCCGATCGTCGTCATCAACAAGATCGACAAGCCGAACCAGCGCGTCGATGATGTCTATGACGAAGTCCTCGAACTGTTCATGGAGCTCGACGCTGATGATGACCAGCTTGATTTCCCGGTCATCTACGCGACGGCGCGCGACGGCATCGCGAAGTACAAGATGGAAGACGAGAGCGACAACCTCGAGCCGCTGATGGAGACGATTGTCAAGGAAATCCCGGCGCCGCATGGCGACGAGGAAGGCCCGCTCCAGCTCATGGTCACGACGCTCGAAGCCGATGATTATGTCGGCCGCGTCGCCATCGGCCGCATCAGCCGCGGCAGGGCGCGCACGAACCAGAACGTCGTCCTGATCAACGGCGACCAGGAAATCAAGGCCAAGATCGGCAAGGTCTTCGTCTATCAGGGCATGCAGCGCGTCGAGGTGCCGGAGGCATCCATGGGTGAAATCGTCGCTCTGACGGGGCTCGGCGATGTCTCGATCGGCTACACGGTCGCCGATGCCGAGCAGCCGGAAGCACTGCCGGCCATCCGCATCGACGAGCCGACGCTCTCGATGACGTTCGGCGTCAACACGAGCCCATTTGCCGGCCGCGAGGGCGAATTCGTCACGTCGCGCCATCTGCGCGACCGCCTGTTCAAAGAGGTCGAGACGAACGTCGCCATGAAGGTCGAGGAGACGGACAGCCCGGATGTCTTCAAGGTTTCGGGCCGCGGCGAGCTGCATCTCTCCATCCTCATCGAGGAGATGCGCCGCGAGGGCTATGAACTGCAGGTCGGCAAGCCGGAAGTTGTCTACAAGACGATCAACGGCCAGCTCTGCGAGCCGATCGAGAACCTGACGGTCGAAGTGCCGCAGGAATACATGGGTGCTGTCATGGAAGGCCTCGGCACGCGCAAGGCCGAGCTCACGAACATGACGGAGACGGCTGGCTACATGCGCCTCGAGTTCACGATTCCGGCGCGCGGCCTCATCGGTTTCCGCTCCGAGCTCCTGACGAGCACGAAGGGCAACGGCATCATGAACCATGTCTTCCACGGCTATGCGCCGTACAAGGGCGACATCCCGGGCCGTACGCGCGGCTCTCTCGTCGCGTTCGAGCAAGGTGAGACGACGGGCTACGGCATCTATACGCTGCAGGATCGCGGCACGATGTTCATCTCCCCGAACGAGCAGGTCTACGAAGGCATGATCGTCGGCGAGAACTCGCGCGAGAACGACATCGACATCAACCCGTGCAAGAAGAAGAACGTCTCGAACATGCGCACGTCGTCCTCGGATGAAGCCATCCGCCTGACGCCGCCGCGCATCCTGTCGCTTGAGCAGGCCATCGAGTACATCAACAGCGATGAGCTCGTCGAGGTCACGCCGAAGAACATCCGCCTGCGCAAGGCCATCCTCGACCGCACGGTCCGCGGCCGCAACGCGAAGAATGCACGCAAGTAATTCTTCATCTTGAAAAAAAACTAAAAAATAAACAAAAAGTCCTACTGGAAAACGAATCGGTCCCGGTAGGACTTTTGCATTTTGCGGCGAAGTGTGCTATGATATTTCCTAGTTAGACTTTCGTGGCTGCAGTGGTGGACAAATGCAGCCATGAGCCCGTGCAGATGCAGGTTGGAGGAAGATGGATATGAATTTGAAAGCATGGACGAGAAAGCTGCAGGATCTCATCATGCCGCCGATCGTCGAGGAGCCCGTCGAAGACGAGTCACTCGAACGCGGTGAGGCAGAAGCTGAGATGAAGAGGGCAAGTTTTCATACGGTGTCTGCTGCCAGGACTGCGCATGAGGAAATGGCGGAAGAGGCAGAAGACATCCGCGTGGCGAATGGTGGGACGATTCATCTCACGCGTTCGTACGAGCAGGAAGCGCCGCAGGAGCGCCGTCCGAAGCTCACGGTGCATCAGGCGCCGCAGCTCAAGGTGCGCGTCTACGTGCCGTCGGATTTCGAGCAGGTCACGGCAATCGCCGATGATTTGCGCGCCAAGAAGGCCGTCATCGTCAATTACGAAAAGGTCGAAGCCGAGCAGCAGCGCCGCATCTGCGATTTCATCAATGGCAGCTGCTATGTGACGGACGGCGGTGCGAAGCGCATCTCCGACTACATCGTCCTCTACGTGCCGGAAGGTGTCAATGTCTCTGAGGCGATGTCCGTCGCTCTCGAGAAATAACGGCCTGTGATGTTCGATGATCTTTATGCATACGGAAGACGGAGCAGTCGATGATTGCTCCGTCTTTTTCATTTTAGGAGGTAAAACACATGGATATTCTGGAAGGCGTTCTCGATGAGTTCAAGAAACTCGCGGCCATCCCGCGCGCGAACGGCCATGAGCAGGCCGTCAGCGATTTCCTCAAGAAATACCTGACGGACGCAGGCTTTTCCGTCGTGCAGGACGCGAAGAACAACATCATCGCCGACAAGCCGGCGACAAAGGGCTATGAGAACGCGCCGCGCACGATTCTGCAGGGCCACATGGACATGGTCGCGGTCGGCGAGGAAGGCTATGACTATGACCCGCTCAAAGACCCAATCAAGCTCGTGCGCACGGACAAGTACCTCGAAGCCGAGGGCACGAGCCTCGGCGCGGATGACGGCATCGGCGTCGCCGAAGGCATCTATCTCATGAAGAACGCGAAAGACCACGGCCCGCTGCGCCTCATCGTCACGACGGACGAGGAGCGCGGCATGACGGGCGCCATCGCGCTCGATGCGAAGCATCTGACGGATGCGCAGTTCCTGATCAACTGCGATTCCGAAAACTACGACGAGCTGACGGTCGGCAGCGCAGGTGGCATCGATCTCTCGTTCGAGCGCACGCTGCGCCGCGAGGCACCGCAGGCGGGCACGGCATACCAGCTCGACGTGCGCGGCCTGCTCGGTGGTCATTCGGGCGAACGCATCGGCGATGGCCGTGGCAACGCCATCCGCACGCTCGCGCTGATCCTGCTGGCACTTCAGAAGCAGGGCGAGGTGCAGGTCGCGGACTTCCACGGCGGCAAGGCGCACAACGCCATCCCGAACATCGCGCAGACGACGTTCGTCACGGCGCTCTCGAAGGAAGCGGTAGAAAAAGTTCTCGCGGCGGAAAAGGAGAAGTATCTCGCCATCTATGGCAGCGTCGATCCTGACATCGAGCTCGTGCTGACGGAGGTTGCGGCTCCATCTGGCGTCCTCATCGCTGGCGATACGAAGCGCCTGCTGCAGCTGCTGACCGTCATGCACTCCGGCGTTTATGCGATGTCCACGGTCATCCCCGGCCTCGTCGAGACGAGCGCAAACCTCGGCGTCGTGAAGATGGATGAAGAGAAGGTCCATATCGAGGTCTTCCCTCGCTCGGCGGTTGACGGCAAGCTCGATGAGTTCGCGCTTTATGCGCGGGAAATCGCCGAGCTCACGGGCTTCACGGCCATCGTCGGCACGAAGTCCCCGGGCTGGAAGGAGAACAAGGACAGCCGTCTCGCGAAGATCGTCGCCGAGACGTTCGAGGAGCAGAACGGCAAGCCCATGAAGGTCGAGACGATCCATGCCGGCCTCGAATGCGGCTGGCACTTCGGCAAGAATCCGAAACTCGACATGGTCTCCATCGGCGTCACGACGCAGGACATCCACAGCCCGAACGAGAAGCTCGTCCTCGCGACCGTCGAGCCGCAGGTCAGGCTCATCGAAGAGACGCTCCACAAGATTGCAAAGCTCTGATGAAAAGGCTCTCCCTTTGGGAGAGCTGGCGCGCATAGCGCGACTGAGAGGGTAGTCGGGTGCTGTAACCTGACAAATATACAAAACACCGCTAAGGCAAATGCTTTAGCGGTGTTTTTGGATAAAATTTTGATGAAGCTCTGCTCATTTACTTCTTAGGATATACCCCAATGGTCAGTTCGTTGACAAAGGGCAAGTGTTCGCCAATCTTGCGGAACACGACGGCGAGCATCATCGAGAGGATGAGCACGGCGCAGTAGAACGCGATGGCAATCGCCCCTGTCATGATGCGTCCTGCATGCTGGAGCGCCAGCGCAAGGTACGTGATGACGAAGGGATGCACGAGGTAGGCAAAGTACGAATGCTTGCCGAGCGCGTGCAGAATCGGGTTGAGCGCCTGCGGATACTTCTGGTACGTGAAGATCGTGAAGAAGAACAGCGAGGCCATCAGCGTGTAGAAGATGCCTTCCGGTGAAAGCTGGTGCGCCGTGTTGATGCCGTCGAGCGGCGTCTGTCCCTGCGTCAGCAGCAGCCAGTAATAGTAGGCGAGCAGGCTCGCCATGCTGATCCAGAACAGCACCGTGATGGATGTGCGGCGCTCCTGCATGAACGTTTGGAAGCGTTCGATATGCACGGCCAGCCAGCCGCCCAGCAGGAAGATGAAGATGTAGTGGAGCACCCAGTAGTTGAGGCGGTACATCAGAATCGGCTTCAAGAGCGAGTCATCCGGCAAGTCGTAGACGTAGATGTTGAACGGCACGGAGTAGCTCGACCAGTAGTCGAAGGCAATCTGGAAGACCAGGAGCGCTGCGAGCCCCTTGATGCCCATCCGTTTGATCATCCAGATCCAGAGCGGCATGAAGAGGTAGAACCACAAGAGGATCACGAGGAAGTAGAGCTGGTACTTCGCGACGCCGAAGAACAGGATGCCGCAGAAGTAGAACGGCGACGGGAAGCCTGTGTGGTAGAGCAGGCCGTCATGCACGAGGTAGAGCACCGACCAGACGACATAAGGAATCAGCACGGTCTGCACGCGCCGCTTGTAGAAATGCTTTGCGTCAAACGGCGCATGGATGTCGAGGTTGTAGAACAGCCCGAACGCCGAGATGAAGAAGAAGATCGGCACGGAGAAGCGCGTGAAAATCTCGAAGAGTGCAATGAGGTGCATGTTCGCGGCAGGATTGCCGAGATACTGCGAGCCGACATGGATGCCGATGACGCCCATCATGGAGATGCCGCGGATGTATTCGATGGCCGCGAGGCGCGGCTTGCGCTTCTTTTTCGGCTGGCTGGACACAGCCGGGCTTTGCGATGGTTGCATGTTATGAAAGGAACTCCTTTTCAGCTGTTATTCGCTGAGGATGAAATCGATGTGGACGCTCGCCGAGAGCGAGAGGCTGCCCGGCGCGACGGGCGTCGCAGCGTCTTTCGCCATCGCGAGCATCATGTTGCCGGCGAAGCGGCGCGACTCGATGTAGCCCGTGCTCTCGCTGACATTCTGGATGCCGACGATGCGTTTGCCGAGACCTTTCGCGATGATGTCCGCTTTGTCGCGCGCGTCGGCGATGGCACTTTTCAGCGCTTCCTTGCGGACGCCGCGCGTGTCGCTCGCCGAGAAGTCGAGCGACGAGATTTCATTTGCGCCATGCGAGAGTGCAGCGTCGATGACCTTGCCCGTGAGCTTTACATCGCGCACCGTCACGATGACCGTGTTGTCGACCGTGTAGCCGTCGATTTCATTCGTGCGGCCCTTGTCCTCGCGGTACGTCGGGCGGAACGAGTAGTTGCGTGTCTGGATGTCCTTTTCGGCGATGCCGAGCGCCGTGATGGACTTCTGGATTTCGCCGGCTACCCAGGCGTTGTCGTTCTGCGCTTTCGCTGCATCAGCGGCGTGCGTTGTGATGCCGACAGCGACGGTCGCCATGTCCGGCTCCGTCGTCGCTTCGCCGCGACCATCGACGGAGAGAATCGGCCGCTGCGGCTGGTCGGCGGCAAAAGCTGGCGATGATGTCTGCGGCACGAGGAAAGCGAGCGCAAGTGCGAGGGCGCAGGCGAATTTCTTCCACATCTTTTTCATGATAAAAACAACTCCTTTTCCAAGTTCTTTTGTTCTTCCTGTATCATAACGGCTTTCGTGTCGCTTGTAAAGGATGCAAGTCACAAAGAAAGACTTTGCGGAACGCGCCGCTTGTGCTACAATGGTAGATAATTACAGATTTACAGGCGATAGGAGATGCATACAATTATGATGGCACTCAATTTCCAGGCGGCCAAGCACAAGAAGATGCTCATGGAGCGCACGAAGAACTGCACGGTCCGCCTCGGCGACGTCAGCGCGCAGTTCCCCGAGAATTCGCGTCAAGACGATGGGCACGCTGACGTCGGCCGATCTCGGCCACCAGAACCCCGAGATCAACTCGGTCGACGAACTCGTCGAGGATTTCGAGCAAATCTACAAGCGCCGCATCCTCAAAGAGGACACGGTCACGGTCATCTATTTCTCCGAGGTGCACGAAGACCTCTGAGATAAGGGAGGCTCCTGCGAAGGAGCTTCTTTTTTTGAAAAAATTCCTGCGCGTGAAAATAAATGCTTGACATCTTTCCTGCCATCCCCTATAATAATAACCGTCGCTGATATGAAGCGACGCACGGCCCGGTAGTTTAGTTGGTTAGAATGCCGCCCTGTCACGGCGGAGGTCATGGGTTCAAGTCCCATTCGGGTCGCCATTCTGCGGAAGTAGCTCAGTTGGTAGAGCACCACCTTGCCATGGTGGGGGTCGCGAGTTCGAGTCTCGTCTTCCGCTCCATATTTTCGGCGACATAGCCAAGTGGTAAGGCCGAGGACTGCAAATCCTCTATTCTTCAGTTCGATTCTGAATGTCGCCTCCAAATGCGGAAGTAGCTCAGTTGGTAGAGCACCACCTTGCCATGGTGGGGGTCGCGAGTTCGAGTCTCGTCTTCCGCTCCATTTTTTTATGGCGACATAGCCAAGTGGTAAGGCCGAGGACTGCAAATCCTCTATTCTTCAGTTCGATTCTGAATGTCGCCTCCAACCGAACAACCGCCCGGGAGCATCGGCTTCCGGGCTTTTCTTGTGAAAAGGGGAGAAATCATCATGGCAGAATCACCGGCCAATCTCACGGCCAATCTTGCGCAGGCGTTCCACTATTCGTTCGTGGAGACGGTGCCCTATGCATTCTTCAAGCCGAATCCCGAACGCGACATCGCTGTGAATCTGCGCGCGAAGGAATACCGCTGCGAGAAATGCGGCAGGGTCACGCGCGTGACGTATCGCAACGAGGGCGTGACGTATTATTCGAAGGGGAAGCTCGCCGAGGAACGGCGCATCTATGACACGCTCGGCCTCTCGTTCCCGTATATGGGAGAGATCAACGAGGGTGTGGAATTCACGAACGAGGCGTATGGCTACTGCCAGGCCTGCGCGCAGGAAGGCGTGCTCCAGTCGATGGAGCCCGCGCAGCGCGCCTACAACCTCGCAGAGCTCCTGCATACAGCAGACATGCTCGTGCTGTCGCATGCGAAAGACGATGCGGAGCAGGCGCTCACGGCGTATCGCGGCCTCGTGAAAGAGGTGCAGGAGCAGGAAGAAGAGCTTCTCGCGAAGCTGCCCGAGAAATTCCGCGCCTATGCCGTGCGGCCGACACGTGCGCCCGAGTCGATGTCGGACAAGCTCTACCATGAATACACAATCGCGTTCCCCGCGGACGACGCGCCGAACGAGCTCTACTACATCGAGCGCGAACTCGAAAAATCGCGCGTCAAGATGTTCCTCGCGCAGCCGCGCATCGAGACGATCGAGGAGCTGCGCCGCGAGGCGGGCCTCTGATGCGCAACGGTCTCTGCTTTTTTATTGACGTTGCGCCGATAGGCTGATAGAATAGTAAGGTATAGTTAAACAGGGGGTGAACACCATTATCGTAACAATATTAGCGGTAATCATTGCAGTGATCATCGGCGCAGGCGCCGGTTATACAGCCCGGAAACGCAGTGCGGAAGCACAGATCGGCTCGGCAGAGGCCGAAGCGGTCAAGATCGTTTCCGACGCAGAAGAGAAAGCTGAAGCACGCAAGAAGGAGCTCATGCTCGAGGCGAAAGAGGACATCCACCGTCTCCGCCAGGAGCTCGACCGCGATACGAAGGAACGCAGGAATGAGATTTCGCGGCAGGAACGCCGCGTCGTGCAGAAGGAGGAAAACCTCGACCGCAAGCTCGAATCCGTCGAAAAGAAGGAAGAGCAGCTCGCGCGCAAGGAATCCCGCATCGACAAGACGCAGCAGGCTGTCGACGAGATGCATGCCAAGCAGAAGACGGAGCTCGAGCGCATCTCGGGTCTCACGTCTGACGAAGCGAAGAACATCCTCATGGCCGAGACGGAAGAAGAACTCAAGCACGAGAAGGCCGTGAAGATCAAGGAGTACGAGCAGCAGACGCGGGACGAAGCGGACAAGAAAGCCCGCGACATCCTCTCCATCGCCATCCAGCGCTGCGCAGCCGACCACGTCGCAGAGACGACGGTGTCGGTCGTGGCGCTGCCGAACGATGAGATGAAAGGCCGCATCATCGGCCGCGAGGGCCGCAACATCCGCACGCTCGAAACGCTGACGGGCATCGACCTCATCATCGACGATACGCCGGAAGCCGTCATTCTGTCGGGCTTCGATCCGGTGCGCCGCGAGATCGCGCGCATCGCGCTCGAAAAGCTCATCCAGGACGGCCGCATCCATCCGGCGCGCATCGAGGAAATGGTCGAGAAGGCGAAGCGCGAAGTCGACCTCCGCATCAAGGAGGCCGGCGAGCAGGCGACGTTCGACACGGGCGTCCACGGCCTGCATCCGGAGCTCGTGAAGCTGCTCGGCCGTCTGCGCTATCGCACGTCATACGGCCAGAACGTGCTCGACCATTCCGTCGAGGTCTCGCATCTCGCAGGCACGATGGCGGCCGAGCTCGGCTGCGACGTCATGCTCGCCAAGCGCGGCGGCCTGCTGCACGACATCGGCAAGGCCATCGACCATGAGGTCGAGGGCTCGCATACGAGCATCGGCGCCGACCTCGCGAAGAAGTTCCGCGAGTCGAAGGACGTCATCAGCTGCATCGCGTCGCATCATGGCGACTGCGAGCCGACATGCGTCGAGGCCGTGCTTGTCGCGGCAGCCGATGCCGTCTCGGCAGCTCGTCCGGGCGCGCGCCGCGAGAGCCTTGAATCGTACCTCAAGCGCCTCAAGCGCCTCGAGGAAATCGCCGAGTCGTTCGATGGGGTCGAGCGCTGCTTCGCCATCCAGGCGGGCCGCGAGATCCGCGTCATGGTCAAGCCGGACAAGGTGGACGATGCCGGTGCCGCAGCACTCGCGCACGACATCACGAAGAAGATCGAGGACGAGCTCGAGTATCCGGGCCAGATCAAGGTCACGGTCATCCGCGAGACGCGTTCCGTCGATTATGCCAAGTAAACACGAAAAACACATAACTTACGAAAACAAAGTGAAAACTATACGATAGAGAGGGAAGCGGGGATTGCGCCATGACGCGCCATCCCCGCTTTCTGACAGAAATAGAAAAAGGGGTGAAAAGCATGTTTTCCTTTCCATTCCGGAAAAAAGCGCGCAAGAAGCCGAGCAAGGAAGGCGTGAAGCTCTTGGCGTCTATCCTCGTCTGTTATGAGGAAATCACGAAGGTCGGCTACGAGCCGAAGGATGACACGATCCGACTGACGTTCTCCATCAAGGAACCCGTGACGAAGCAGCGGTTTGACGAAATCGGCAAGCTGCTCGCACAGAGCGTCGCAGCCTTTCTCAATCTTTCGGGCATCCAGCCGCGCGTCTTCAACATGGAGATGGAGACGGCCGGGCGCGTCTCGTTCATTCATCTGATTCGCGATGTCCAGAGCCTCATGCGCGACGAGCTCTCCCTCGTCGCCGATATCCTCTACGATGCGTTCCCAGAGACGCTGCTTCTCGATGACCGCGATCCGCTCGACCCGAATTTCGAAGTCGAGCAGGAGAACCTTCTCGACCACATGCTCGGCACGGTGCGGCAGCATCATCTGAAGGAGCGGCTGCTCGGCATCCGCGAAGGTGATCGCGTCGTCGTCTACAACCAGTAATCACAGAGATTCCAGATACGCAGGAGATAATTTTTCATGAAGATCATGTTCGTCGGTGACGTCGTCGGCCACAACGGCCGCAAGGCGTTCCGAAAGTATACGCCGCAGCTCCGCAAGGAGCGCGGCATCGATGTCGTCGTCGTGAACGGTGAGAACTCGGCGGCAGGCAAGGGCTTCACGCGCAAGTCGCTCGACGAGCTCTATCAGGGCGGCGCAGACATCGTGACGTCGGGCAACCATGTCTGGGACAAGAAAGATGTCCTCGAATTCATCGACCAGGAGCCGTTCCTGATCCGTCCCGCGAACTACCCGGGCGATGCGCCGGGCAAGGGCTGGTGCGTTTATCCCTTCAAGGCGAAGAACATCGGCGTCATGAACCTCTCGGGCCGCGCCTTCATGCCGCCGCTCGACGACCCGTTCCAGAAGGTCGAGGAACTGCTGCGCGAGATGCAGGACGAATGCGATCTGATCTTCCTCGATTTCCACGCCGAGACGACATCGGAAAAAATCGCGATGGGCTGGCAGCTCGACGGCCGCATCACGGGAATGGTCGGCACGCACACGCATGTGCAGACGGCTGACGCCTGCATCCTGCCGCAGGGCACGGCCTACATCACCGATCTCGGCATGACGGGCCCGTGGAAGTCTGTGCTCGGCGTGCAGACGGACAAGATTCTTTACCGCATGCAGACCTGCCGTCCTGTGCGCTTCGAGACGGCAGAGGGGCCGTCCGTCTACTCGGCCGTCATCATGACGATTGACGACAGCACAAACCGCGTGACGGACATCGAACGCATCTATCTGCGCGAAGAGGACACGGGGCTCTAAGCGGTGACCCACTGCAAATGATATTTCGTTTTGAAGTTTCATTTGCAGGATTTTTCCCTTTTGTTGGCGAATGAATAGGGGAATAGGAGGAACCATAAGATGTCAAGCGATCTGCACATGCATACGACGTATTCCGACGGCAAGCTGACGCCGGAAGAACTCATCGCGGCCGCGAAGGCGGCCGGGCTCCGCTATATCGCCATCACGGATCACGATACGGTCGATGGCGTCGCGCATCTCTATGAGAACAACTACCTGCCCTGCAAGGGCATCCGCATCATCCCAGGGCTAGAGTTCTCGGCGCATCATCCGACGCAGGAGATCCATATCCTCGGCTACAACATCGACATCTACAACCGCGAACTCGTTGACAAGCTCAACGATGTCTCTGAGGCGCGCTGGACGCGCTTTTCCGAAATGGTCGAAAAGCTCCAGAAGCTCGGCTATGACATCCGCGAGACGGATGTGCTGACCGTTGCGGGCGCGAGCAAGTCCATCAGCCGCTCGCACATCGGCCGCGTACTCGTCAAGAAGGGATATTTCCCCACGGTGCGCGATGCCTTCTCTGAGCTCCTGCAGAAAGGCAAGCCCGCCTATGTGCCGCACTACCGGCTCGAGGTCGGCGAGATCATCGAGCTCATCCATCAGGCGGGCGGCATGGCCGTACTCGCGCATCCGAAGCTCATCTTTGACGATGCGATTGTTGATGCCATCTGCCAGCAGGGCATCGACGGCATGGAGTGCTTCTATCCGCAGCATGACGAGGCGGATACGAAGAAATATCTGGAGATGGCCGAGCGCTACCATCTGAAACCGTCGGGCGGGTCGGACTTCCACGGATTCCCGACGCGCTATCCGACGGAGGTCGGCGTCTTCACCGTTGACGACGCGTATGCAGAGGCATTTTATCAGCCGGAGTCTCAGAACGGAAGAAGCTGAGGCAAGGAGGGAAATCCCATGGATGTCATCGCACTCGTAGGACCGAGCGGCACGGGCAAGAGCCATCGCGCCCTGCTCGTCGCGCACAAGCATCAGGCGGATGCCATCATCGATGACGGCATCCTGATCAAGGACGGCAAGATCATGGGCGGCCATTCCGCGAAAAAGGAAAAGAACCGCATCATGGCCGTGCGCCGTGCCATCTTCGTGCTGCCGGGCCATGCCGAGGAAGTCCGTAAGGCGATTGCCGAGTGCAAGCCGCACCGCATCCTCGTGCTCGGCACGTCAGAAAACATGGTGCACAAGATCACGAAGGCACTCGGACTGCCGTCCATTTCGCGCATCATCCACATCGAGGACATCGCGACGAAGGCCGAGATGGACAAGGCGCGGTTCTACCGTCTCAAGCAGGGCAAGCACATCATTCCTGTGCCGACGATCGAGCTCAAGCCGCATTTTTCCGGCTACCTCGTCGATCCGCTGCAGACGTTCTTCAAGCGTTCGCGCACGAAGCGCCGCCGCCTCGGCGAAAAATCCATCGTGCGGCCCGTTTTCAGCTACTACGGCAAGCTCAGCATCGACGATACCGTCATCAAGAACATTGTCCGGGCGACGGTCACGAGCGAGGAATCCGTCAGCAAGGTCGGCCATGTCGACGTGCATCACCGCTTTGTCGGCGAGGAAGACCAGGGGCTCGACATCTCGTGCTCCGTCGCTCTCTCGTACGGCGGCCATATCCCGAGCCTGCTCGCGGCAGCGCAGAAAAAGGCGCGCGATGCCGTCGAATTCATGACGGGCATGGTCGTGCACGACATCCATATCACGGTAAAGGCTCTCTACGTCAATGCTTGATGAAATTACAAGATATTTGAAAAAACTCTGGAACAAAGAAGGCAACCCTATGAAGGAAGTCAAGGAACCGAAGAAGCCGCTGCTGCTCTTCTATGTTATGATGCTGTTCCTCGTCCTGATGTTCAATGAGATGGCGCGGCCGTATCTCGAGCAGGCGCAGTTCGAGAAGGTCGATTACAGCACGTTCATGGACATGATCGATCAGAAAGAGATCGGCCGCGTCGAGATTCAGGAGAACCAGATTCTCTTCACGGATACGGACGACACGAAGAAGTACCGTACGGGCATCATGAGCGACCCGTCGCTCGCCGAGCGCCTGCACGATTCGGGCGCGAAGTTCACGCAGGACATCAAGGAGCAGAATTCGCCGCTCTTTGATTTCTTCATGACCTGGGTGCTGCCGATCATCATCTTCTTCGCCATCGGCCAGTATTTCAGCCGCAAGCTCATGGAGAAAGCGGGCGGCGGCGGCGGCTCGATGATGTTCGGCATGGGCGGCAAGCAGGCGAGGGTTTACGTGCCGTCGTCCGAAGGCATCCATTTCAAGGACGTCGCAGGTGAGGACGAGGCAAAGGAAAACCTGTCGGAAATCGTTGATTACCTGCACAACCCGCAGAAATACTCCGCCATCGGCGCGCAGATGCCGAAAGGCGTGCTGCTCGTCGGCCCTCCGGGCACCGGCAAGACGATGCTCGCGAAAGCCGTCGCGGGTGAGGCTGACGTGCCGTTCTTCTCGATTGCAGGCTCCGAGTTCGTTGAGATGTTCGTCGGCATGGGCGCATCGAAAGTCCGCGACCTCTTCAAGCAGGCCAAAGAAAAAGCGCCATGCATCGTCTTCATCGACGAAATCGACGCCATCGGCCAGAAGCGCAGCGGCAACCTCATGGGCAACGACGAGCGCGAGCAGACGCTGAACCAGCTCCTCACCGAAATGGACGGCTTCGAGGGCAACAACGGCGTCATCATCCTCGCGGCGACGAACCGCCCGGAGTCGCTCGACCCGGCGCTCCTGCGTCCCGGCCGCTTCGACCGGCGCGTGCCCGTCGAGCTGCCAGATCTCGAAGGCCGCGAGGCTATCCTCAAAGTTCACGCGCAGAAAATCCAGCTTGCCAGCGATGTCGATTTCCATACGATCGCGCGCATGGCAGCCGGTGCTTCGGGCGCCGAGCTCGCGAACATCATCAACGAGGGGGCACTCCGTGCCGTGCGCGGCGGCCGCGCCTTCGTTACGCAGTCCGACCTCGAAGAAAGTGTCGAAGTCGTCATCGCGGGCTACCAGAAGAAGAACGCCATCCTCTCCGACAAGGAGAAGCGCACGGTCGCCTATCACGAAATCGGCCATGCGCTCGTGGCTGCGCTTCAGACAGACAGCGCCCCGGTGCAGAAGATCACGATCATCCCGCGCACGTCGGGTGCGCTCGGCTACACGATGCAGGTCGAGCAGAAGGACAAGTACATCCTGACGAAGGAAGAGCTCGAGACGAAGATTGCGACGTTCACGGGCGGCCGTGCAGCCGAAGAAGTCAAGTTCGGCCAGGTCAGCACGGGCGCCGCGAACGACATCGAGCAGGCGACGAAGCTCGCCCGTGCCATGATTACGCGCTATGGCATGAGCGAGGAATTCGACATGGTCGCGATGGAAACCGTCAACAACAAATACCTCGGCGGCGACACGAGCCTGACCTGCTCGGCGGCGACGCAGCAGCAGATCGACAAGCGCGTTGTCGAACTCGTCAAGCAGCAGCACGACGTCGCAAAACAGCTCCTCGAAGACCACCGCGACAAGCTCGACGAACTCGCGGAGTATCTCTATGAGAAAGAAACGATCTCGGGACAGGAGTTCATGAAGATACTCAAGGGCGAAGAAAAAGAAGAACCCTCTTCATCGGAAGATGGTTCCAATCAAGAGGGTTCGGAAGAAGTTGTTTCGGAAGAGGCGGTTTCAGCACAGCCCGAGCTCGACGACGAACACGATGACGCAGCAGGCAGCCGAGACCTTGAAGAGGCTCGCGCCGTACCAGGCGAGGGCGATGCCGGCCGCGAAGGCTAAGGCGCCCGAAATCGGCGTCTGCGTCGCGCTCAGGATGGCGGGAAACGTCATGACGGCGAGCGTGACGTAGGGGACGTAATAGAGGAACGAGCGGATGAACTGATTGTGTACTTGCCCGCGGATCAGCGTCAGCGGCACGAGGCGGATGGCAATCGTCACGGCACTCATGACGAAGAGGTAGATGTAGATCTGTTCGATTTCCATGGTCAGCTGCGCTCCTTTCCATCTGCATTTGATTCAGCAGAGGCTCCTTCGGGAGCCTCTTTTTTCGTGCCATCGTCCTCTTTGACAGGAAAGAAATACGCGCCGACGGCCGCAATCACAACAGTCAGCAGGATCGTGCGCGTGCCGCTCGAAAGGTCGGAGAGCACAGGCAGCTGGACGGAGACGAAGCTCAGGAAGAAGCTTGCGCAGACGAGCGCGGCGACGACGTAATCCTTGCGCGCGGCGGGCACGATGACCCAGAGGAACATGCCGAAGAGCGCGACGGAAAGCGCCGAGACGATGCGAAGCGACAAGAGCTCGCCGGCGATGACACCGAGCGCCGTGCCGCAGGCCCAGCCGGGCAAAGCGACGCTCATGGCGCCGTAGTTGTAGAACGGCGCGAGCTTGCCCGGCCGTGCAATCGTGATGCCGGGCGGTGGTAGAGCGGCGTGCCGGGCGCGAATTTCTGGCTGACGACGCAGCTCATGAGCATGTAGCGCGCATTCGCGACGAGCGTCATGATGGCGAGCTCGAGGTACGAGGCTTTGGCCGCAATCAGCGTGAACGCCGCGTATTCGCCGGCCGACGCATTGTTGAAAAAGCTTGCGACAAAGCCCTGAAACGGCGTCAGCCCGGCTGCTTTCGCCGCGATGCCGAGCGTGAACGAGACGACGAAATAGCCGAGCGCAATCGGGATGCCGTCATGGAAGCCTTCGAGGAACAGCGTGCGGCGCGAGTCCGCTTCCTTGTCAACCTTGGCGACGCCATGCGCTTCGCTGAGGTTCATGACCTTTGGTTCCTGCGGTTTTTCCTGCTCGTCAGGCGCGGCGCAGGCGATGGTGCTTTCTTCTGCCACGGGGATCTCCTTTCTCTTTCAGGATTCAGCAGGCGTCGGTGCCTGCGTCACGAGGATTTTGTTGATGCGGGCGCGGTCCATGTCGACGACCTCGAACGTGAAGTTCTCCCACGTCGCTGTTTCGCCCGCCTTCGGGATGTAGCCGAAATACGATGTCAGGAAGCCGCCCATCGTCTGGTAGTGGTCGTGGTCTTCGTCGGGCAGCTTGTCGATGTCGAAGCGTTCCTTGAAATCGTCGATGGAGTAGAGGCCGTCGATGTACCACGAATGGTCATCGCGCGGCGTGACCTGCAGCGGTTCGCTCTCGACGCTCGAATGCGAGGCGCCGATGATTTCCTGCAGGATGTCGGTCATCGTGATCATGCCGATGACGCCGCCGTATTCGTCGAGCACCATGGCTTCGTGGATGCCCGTGTCGCGGAATTTTTCAAGCAGGCGGAAGAGCTCCATCGAGCGCGGCACGAACATCGGCTTGCGCAGGTATTGCGAGAGTTCGAGCGACTTGTGCGTCAGCGAGGCGTTCAAGAGGTCTTTTGCGTAGAGGATGCCGCAGAAATCATCGAGGTTCTCGCGGCCGACCGGGAAAATGGTCTGCGGCGTCTGGCGGATGACGCGCAGGTTGTGGCGCAGGCTGTCCTCGAGGTCGAGCCAGAGCATCTGCGTGCGCGGCGTCATGAGCGCGTAGGCCGTCTGGTCACTCAGGTGGAACACGCGGTCGACCATGTCCTGTTCCGTCTTTTCAAACGTGCCGTCCTCTGTGCCCTGCTCGATGAGGTCTTTGACCTCGTCCTCCGTGACGGTGTCTTCGTATTTCGGGTTGAAACCGAGCACGAGCAGGATGATGCCGGCCGAGCGCGAGAGCAGCGAGACGAGCGGCTTTGTAAAATGCGTGAGGCGCGTCAATGCCTTGTGGTGCTTCAGCAGCACTTCCTCAGGTTTCTGGAGCGCCGTGCGCTTTGGCAGGAACTCGCCGAACAGCAGCATGATGTACGTCATGACGACGATGGAAAGCACGAGCGCGATGGCCTGTGCGTGCGGCAGGAACGTCATGTGGCGCGCGAGGAGCGGCGCGAGCAGCACGCCCGAGGCGATGCCGAGCAGGATGCCCATGAGCGTGATGCCGATCTGCGTGACCGAGAGCGCATCCTCTGGTGCGTCGAGAATCGCGAGCGCGGCGCGCGCATCCTCGGCGTCGTCGCCTTCCTCATCGGCAAGGCGTTCGAGGCGGCTCTTGTGCCCCTCCATGAGCGCCGTTTCGATGAGCGAGAAAAAGCTGTTGAGCAGCAGCAAAAGAACGATCAGGACGAGCAAAATGCCCGCTTCCGTACTGTCCAATGATATTGACACATCCTTTATATGAGAGAAAAAACGGTATACTTAAGAGAAGTATATCATGAATCGGACGCTCCGTAAATGAAAAGCATCGTGACAGGCTCACGGAATCGACGGCCGCCGCCTGCTATACTCAGGACAACAGGACATCATCATCATCGGAGCGGGCCCGGCCGGCATCTCGGCGGCACTCTATGCGCGGCGTGCAGGGCTTGCCGTCACCGTCGTGACAAAGGGGCCAGGGGCGCTCGCGAAAGCCGAGGGCATCGAGAACTATTACGGCTTCGCAGAGCCCGTCACGGGCGCAGAGCTCGAACGGCGCGGCATCGAGGGCGCGAAACGGCTCGGCGTCGCATTCCAGCAGGGCGAGGTCATGCAGCTCGGTTTCAATGATACATTCAATGGCTACAAAGTCGAAGGTGCGGATTTCGCGCTCGAAGCGCCGAGCGTCATCCTCGCGGCCGGTGCCTCGCGCACGACGCTGAGCGTGCCAGGGCTCAAAGAGCACGAAGGCAAAGGTGTCAGCTATTGCGCTGTCTGCGATGCATTCTTTTATCGAAACAAGAAGGTCGCCGTCATCGGCGCAGGCGCCTATGCACTCCACGAAGCGGAAACTCTCGCACCGCATGTGAGCGAGGTTCACATCCTGACAAACGGCGAGCAGCCGCAGGCCGCGTTCCCAGAGGCCATGACCGTGCACACAGAGAAAATCGCCGCCATCGAAGGCGACGGCCGCGTCACAGGTGTCCGCTTCGAGGACGGCACGACGCTCTCCATCGATGGCGTCCTCCTCGCCATCGGCACGGCCGGCAGCACGGCGCTCGCGCGCAAGATGGGCATCCTGCTCAACGGCACAAACATCAAGGTCGATGACACCATGGCAACGAACGTCCCTGGCATCTTCGCAGCCGGCGACTGCACGGGCGGCCTGCTGCAGGTCGCGAAAGCCGTCTACGAAGGCGCGAAAGCCGGGCTTTCGGCTGTAAAGTATGTGCGGGTGAAGACAAAAAAATGAAATTCTGCTGACCGCTGGCATGCGTTCGTTCCTTGTAAATTTACGGTACATGGCATATACTGAGTATGATATGCGGACGAAGGCTTGCCAGAGGAGAGGCACATGATACGTTTTGATTTTTGCACGGCGAAAACCGTATGGGTTAATTTGGCAGACGGCGAGAGATGGCAGAAAAAATTGCAGGCGAAAACACTGGCGGATTTTCTCGACCATGAGGAGCAAGTGTTTGTCCTGCTCGATGGCGGACAAGCTGTCGGCATTGCGGATGAGGAACAGGCGCTCCATAACGAGGTATGCAAGAAATGCTTTGTTCTCGGCCCCTCCATGTTCCAGCAGGCGCGAGATTATTTTCGCGAGCGGCAGCAGACGGGGGAATCTGTCTATGTTCTGGACGAGACGGCGCATGTCGCAGGAAGCGTCCGGTATCAGATGAATTTTCTGAACAGTGGCTGGCAGGCGCCGTTGCCATATTGGGAATATGATTTCGAACAGGGCCTCGTGAATGAGGATCTGCTGGACAAGGCGGATGGATACCTCTTTCAATCGTTGGAAGAATACAGTTATGCGATTGCTTGCTACATCTGCAAGCATCATCCGGATCGGGAGGTTTGCTTCTGGGATCCTTATGGGCACTGGCAGGCGCTTTCGCCGCTCTGGCAAGGGCTCCGTGTGCGGTTCCTCCGGAGCTGGGGCGAGCTGCCGGACGGGAAGCGGCGCTGGATGTTTGTGGACTCGGAGATGAAGGGAACTGCTGCCTGGATGCCGGCATTCATCCATCTGAGCTACAGCTCGCTCCAGGTCATGTATGCCATGCTCTGGGGGACGCATCCCGTGCATCTCGGGCCGCTGCATCCAGACAAGAAAATCGCATTGATCGATGTCCCGCGGAATTATACAGCAGGACTGGTGGATCTTAGTTTCAATATCTGCAGCTGTGCGACGTATATGGAGCGCAAGGGCTATATTCCTGTGATTGACCTTTCAACGAAGGATTGCTGCAGCTTCTGGGAGCCGGGCATCAATGTCTGGGAAGAGCTGTTTTATCCGTGGAGCGATAGCGGAATCACGGTTGAGGAAGCGCGGCAAAGCAGTCATGTGATCCGCGGCGTGGAAGAACTTGACTGGTGGTCGGGAACGCGCTCCTGGAATCCATATTTTGATGAAAACAACTATTACTCTGTATGTGCAAACTATAATGGAGATAAGCTGCGGCTGAATGACAAGACCTGGCGATACGTGCTGGCGCATGCGCCAGAAGAGCTGCTTCCGCGTCTGGAAGCCTGCGCCTTCGAGGAGACGGACGGGCGGATCGGGCGGAAACGGGAAGGCGCATGGAAGAAGCGCATCCTCGGCGTCAAGCTTCGCGGGACGGATTATAATCTCGGCCAGCCGGGCGGTGCGTCGCTCGACACAGCCGTGGAGTGGTGCCGCAGCCTCATGATGAGCGGCATCTATGATGGCCTCTATCTCGCGACAGAGGATCGGACGTATTTCGAGCGCTTTCAGCAAGAGTTCTCGGAAAAGATCATCTCAATTGAGCAGCCTCGTATCGCGGGAACGATGAATGCAGCTGCCAACTTATCGCAATATGGTTCGAAAATCGATATGGTGCGGCTCTATCTGGCGGACTTGAAATGTTTGTCGCTCTGCAATGACTTCGTCACCAATCGCGGCAACAGCGGCGCAAGCATGCTCGTCCAGTGGTGGCGCTGGCTGGAGACAGGATTTTGCAAGGTGCTCACGGATGATGATCCGGCACCGTCTTCTGCACGCATCGCTCGTATTTTCCTGCGAGCGGAAGATGGGGAGCAGAAGTTTGCCCTCGATGATCTCGATGCCCAGCATCCCTTTTCGGTACGCGCCGTGGAGCCGGAAGACGGGTTCGGGGAAGAAGGAATCCTCTTGAAATCGAAAGGGCATGAAGGAACGGCACAAATGAAAGTCCACTGGGGGGGGACGAAGCTCCGCGTATTGCTCGGCAGCGCATCCTTTGCTCCCGCCGGGCGTCCGATTCCGCAATGGGTGACGTATACGTCGTTCCGCGTCAACGGCAGGGAATGCTTGGCGCAGCCTGTCGATGCATGGAACCAGCAGCCATCATCCTTCCTGCTCCAGGCAGAGTATGGAGAACTCGAGCTCGAGGTGCAGTGGAAGCCCTATCCATATGCACCGAAAGAACTGGCTGAGCTGCTCCGCTGCAAGCTTCCGCGCGGCGGTACGCCGAAGTGGCAGGCCCTTCCGCTGCCTCCGATGCCGGAAAAACATTCCTGATGAGATGTGCAGTTGAAAAAGGTGAATCGGATGATACGTTTTGATGTTTGTACGGCGAAAACCGTATGGGTCGATCTGGCTGACGGCGCAAGATGGCGACAAGAATTGAAGGCAAAGACGCTGGGAGATTTTCTGTCACAGGAAGAGCAGGTCTTTGTTTTTCTCGATGGCGATCAAGCGGTGGGGATTGCGAATGAGGTGCAGGCACTCCACGATGAGGTGTCGAAGAATTGTTTTGTCCTCGGTCCGTCGATGTTCCAGCAGGCGCGTGATTATTTTCGCGGGCGGCAGCAGACGGGGGAAGCTGTCTATGTCCTGGATGAAACGGCGCATGTCGTCGGGAAAGTTCGGTATCAGCCGAATTATATTGACACGATCTGGCAGGCACCGGACGGATATTGGGAGTATGATTTTGAGTGCGACCGTGTCAACGAGGATTTGCTGAACAAGGCGGATGGCTATGTCTTCCGTTCGCTTGAGGAGTACAGCTACGCCATTGCCCGCTACCTCGGCGAGCATCATCCAGAACGGCCGATGTATTTCTGGGATCCTGATGGGCAGTGGGCATCCCTTGCTGCGCTCTGGGATGGGATGCCCGTGCATTTTGCAGGGAGCTGGAGTGACCTTCCCGCAGGAGTGAAGTGGCTCTTCATCGATTCTGCGATGCACAACACGGAGAGCTGGATGCCAGAATTTTTGCATCTGATCTACAGCTCGGTCAAAGTGATGTTTTCCATGATCTGGGGGACGCATCTCGAGCATCTCGGACCGCTCTTTCCCGATCAGAAGATCGGGCTCGTTGACATCACATGTCCTGCAGGCCTTGTCGACATCTTCAAGAGCGTTTGCAGCTGCGCGACGCATCTGGAGCGGAAGGGCTTCATTCCCGTCATCGACCTTTCCACAAGGGACTGCTGCAGCTATTGGGAAGAAGGCCTCAACGTCTGGGAGGAACTGTTCCAGCCGTGGAGCGGGATTACGGTGGAGCAGGCGAAAAAGAGTAGCCATGTGCTTCGTGCCAGCAGGGAGCTCGCCTGGTGGTCTGGTACGTGGCCGCTGAATCCCTATCATGCAGAGGAGGAGTCTCTTGCAGAAGAAGCGCAGTATCCAAGAGAAAAGACAAAACTGAATGACAAAACATGGCAGTATGTCCTGGCACATGCTCCCAAGGTGCTTGCGGCGCGTCTCGCGGAGATTGCAAGCATTGAGACGGAGGGACGCGTCGGAGCGCATCATGAAACGCCGGAGAAACAGCGCATCCTCGGTGTCAAGCTGCGCGGAACGGATTATAATCGCGGGCAGCCCGGCAGCTGCACAATCGACACGATAGTAGAGTGGTGCCGCAGCCTGCTCATGAGTGGCAGCTACGAAGCATTGTTTCTTGCGACGGAAGACGCAGATTATTTTGAGCGTTTTCAGAAGGAATTTTCTGGGCAGCTCTTGTTTATCGAACAGCCACGTGTCACGGGCAGTATCCGGCAGGCGACGGAACATTTGTCGCATTATGGGCCAAAAATCGAGATGGCGCGGCTTTATATTGCAGACGAGAAATGCCTGGCTGTCTGCGATGATCTTGTTGCGAATCGTGCGACAGGCGCCTATTGGCTGGCGAAATGGTGGCGTCCGCAGGAGAAAGGCTTCTGCAAGGTCTTCTGCGATGAAGAGCTTGCTCCCGTTTCTTCGAAACTGGCGCGTGTATTCTTTCACGTTGTCAATGTTCCGCAGCCGCATCTGGCATTTGAAAATCTTGACGCGGCACAGCCGTTTTTATTGCGGAATGCAGAACCATCGGATGAAGCGGGAGATGCAGAAGTCGTCATCGAACCGCAGGAACATGCGCAGTGCATCCATCTGCGACTTCGCTTGCAGGAGACAGCGCAGATGCGCATTACGCTCAGCAGTGTACCGTTCCGAACAGATGGCTTATCCGTAGCACAGTGGGTGACGTTTACGTCACTGCGTATCCAGGGCAGAGAATATTTGACGCAGCCTGTCGATGTCTGGAACCAGCAATCGATGTCCTGCTCGGTTGTGATGCATGGCAGCGTTTTTGCAGAGATTGAGGTGCATTGGAAACCGTATGATTATGCGCCGCAGGAAATCGTAGAGCTGCTCCGTGCCAAACTTCCGAAAGGCCATGAAAAGCAACGGCCGGCACGTCCCGTTCCGAGATGGCCGGAGATTCCTCCCGCAGAAAGGAATAAATGATGAAGAAGACAGCCTTGATCACCGGTATCACGGGGCAGGACGGCTCGTATCTTGCCGAGCTTCTGCTCGCGAAGGGATATGACGTCCACGGCATCGTCCGCCGCCATTCGACGAGCTGTACGGAGCGCATCGACCATCTTTTGCAGGATGAGGCGCTGCGCGGCCGGCTTGTCCTGCACTATGGCGATTTGACGGATGCGAGCAGCCTGATGCGGCTCCTCATGGAGATCCGGCCGGATGAAGTCTACAATCTCGCGGCGCAGTCGCATGTGGCTGTTTCGTTCGAGGTGCCGGAGTATACGGCAGACGTTACGGGTGTCGGCACGCTGCGTCTGCTCGAGGCCATCCATCAGGCAGGGCTTCCTTGCCGCTTCTATCAGGCATCGACGTCGGAGCTTTTCGGCGGCATCCCAGGCACGGCGCCGCAGAGCGAGACGACGCCGTTCTATCCGAAATCGCCATATGGTGCGGCGAAGCTCTACAGTTATTGGATCACGAAAAATTACCGCGAGGCCTACGGCATGTTCGTCTGCAACGGCATTCTGTTCAACCATGAGTCGCCGCGTCGCGGAGAGAATTTCGTGACGCGCAAGATCACGATGGCCGTTGCGAAGATCATTGCGGGCACGCAGGAAAAGCTCTCGCTCGGCAACATGGACGCGAAGCGCGACTGGGGCTTCGCTGGCGACTACGTCGAAGGCATGTGGCGCATGCTCCAGCAGGAAAAGCCCGGCGACTATGTCCTCGCGACGAACGAGACACATACCGTCCGTGAATTCGTCGAGCGTGCCTTTGCCGAGGCAGGCATCGTCATCGAGTGGCGCGGCACGGGCGTCGGCGAAAAAGGCTATGACAAGGCGACGAAGAGGCTCATTGTCGATGTCGATTCGCGTTTCTTCCGCCCAGCCGAAGTCGAATTTCTCTGGGGCGACCCGTCGAAGGCGGAGCGCGAGCTCGGCTGGAAACGCAAGACAACGTTCGACGGGCTCGTTCGGATGATGGTGCAGGCGGATCAGAAGCGGTATGGAGCTCTTCAGCAGGAAGGGAAGTCAGAGTTGAAATGAAGATTTTCATCACTGGGGCACATGGGCTCGCCGGTGGCAATATCGTGGAAGCCTTGCAAGGCATGGGATACGAACTCTTGACGCCGACACACAGAGAGCTAGATCTTCTTGATTGCGCGGCAGTTGCTGCTTATTTGGAAAAGCAGCAGCCGGATGTTGTCATTCATGCAGCCGGGGTCGTTGGCGGTATCGCAGCCAATATCAAGGCGCCTGTGCGGTTTCTGCTCACGAATATGGACATGGGGCGGAACGTCATCTATGAGTCGTATCAGGCAGGTGTAAAAAAGCTCATCAACCTTGGCAGCTCCTGCATGTATCCGCGGAACAGCGAGAAACCGCTGACAGAAGAGATGGTTCTCACGGGGGAACTCGAGCCGACGAATGAGGGCTATGCACTCGCGAAATGCATGTGTACACGTCTTTGTCAATATCTTGATCAGGAAAATCCTTCTTGCCAATACAAGACGCTGATTCCCTGCAACCTTTACGGGAAGGGGGACAAATTTCGGACGGAGCGGGCGCACATGATTCCTGCGGTCATTCACAAGCTCTATATGGCAAAAAAAGAAGGCAGGACGGAAGTATCCATCTGGGGGAGCGGAAAGGCTCGGAGGGAATTCCTTTATGCAGGGGATCTCGGTGATTGTGTACGGTATTGTGTTGCGCATTTTGACACGATGCCGAATCTCATGAATGTAGGACTTGGTCATGACTATACGGTTGACGAATATTATGAAGCTATTGCGAATGTTGTTGGTTATGATGGCACGTTCACGCATGATTTGTCGAAGCCGGAAGGCATGAAGCGGAAGCTCACGGATATTACACGCCTGAGGGCGTTTGGCTGGCAGCCGAAAACCTGCCTTGAGAATGGGATTCGGAAGACGTTTGAGTATTATCTCACGAGCGAGAAATGAGGGGGAGCGCATGGAAAAAATCGGCGTAGGATATGCCTATGTGAGCGACAAAGAAAAAAAATATGTGAATGAGGCACTCGATGCAGGTCGCCTCTCGCAGGGCGTGATGGTGCATCGATTTGAGAAAGAATTTGCCCGGCTTCATGATCAAAAATATGGCATTGCTTGCAATAGCGGCACATCCGCGCTGCATATCGCACTTGAATGTTTGGCTGAAACGTATGGCTGGCCGCGTGGCGGACAGAAAGAGGTTCTCGTACCGGCCATCACGTTTATTGCAACGTCGAATGCTTGTATTCATGCGGGGCTGACTCCGGTTTTTGTCGATGTTGATTCCAAGACATATAATATGGATCCATCGAAAATCGAGGAGAAAATTACGAAAAATACGGTTGCCATCATGCCCGTGCATACGTTTGGACAGCCTTGCGAGATGGATTCTATCGTTGACATTGCGAAGAAGCATAACCTTCGCATTGTCGAGGATTGCGCGGAAGGTCATTTTGCAACGTACAAAGGCAGAAAAGTTGGCAGTTTCAGTGATATCGCGGGATTCAGCACCTATGTGGCGCATACAATCACGACGGGGGTCGGCGGCGTCATCACGACGAATGACCGACATCTGATGGAGATTGCGCGCTCACTCATTGCTCACGGCCGTGCCTGCACCTGTGAGCAGTGCATCGCATCAGATCCGCGCAAGGTTTGCCCGCTGCGTATGCAGACGGAGATGGACAAGCGCTTTATGATGCTGCGTCTCGGCTATAGCTACCGCGTCGGCGAACTTGAAGGCGCTCTCGGCCTCGGCCAGCTCGAGAATCGCGATTTCATTATGAATACGCGCAAAAAAAATGCGCACTATCTCACAAATCATTTGCAAGACGTCCAGGATTTCTTGCAACTTCCGAGCTATCCAGATTATGTGGATCATTCTTTCATGATGTATCCGCTCGTTGTCCGGAAAAGTGCGCCTTTTATGCGCGATGACCTCACGCATTATCTCGAGAAACAGAACATCGAAACGCGCCCCATGCTGCCGCTTTTGTGCCAGCCCATCTATCGCCAGATGTTCGGTGACATTGAGAAAGAGTATCCTGTTGCAGAATGGATTGATCATTACGGCTTCTATGTCGGTTGCCATCATGGATTGAAAAAGGGGCATCTTGATAAGATTATCGAGAGCATCCATGCTTTTCTGAAACAATATCAGTGAGGATGCCGTCATGCATATCGTCTTGCTTTCCGGCGGGTCGGGGAAGCGGCTCTGGCCGCTTTCGAATGACATTCGCTCGAAACAGTTCTTGAAGCTTTTCTCGCAGATTGACGGGGAGCATCTGTCGATGATCCAGCGCGTGTATCGCCAGATCCGTCAGGCGTTGCCAGAGGCCGGGGTCACGATTGCGACGTCGCAGGCGCAGGTTTCGACGTTGCAGCACCAGCTCGGCCTGGGCATCGACATTTCCGTCGAGCCGTGCCGTCGCGATACGTTCCCAGCCATCGTGCTTGTGAGTGCGTACCTCCGCGATGTCAAGAAAGTTCCGCTCGATGCTGCTGTCGCGGTCTGCCCTGTCGATCCGTATGTGGAGGAAGCATTTTTTTCGGCCGTCGGCGAACTGGCGCAGCTCGCAGAAGCAGGTGCGGCGAACCTCATGCTCATGGGCATCGAGCCGACGTATCCGAGCGAGAAATATGGCTACATCCTGCCAGCGTCTGCAGAGCGCGTGAGCCGCGTATCTGCATTTCGCGAGAAGCCGGATGCGAAGACGGCGGAAGCGTACATCGCGCAGGGGGCGCTCTGGAACAGCGGCGTCTTTGCCTACCGTCTCGGCTATGTCCTCGAAAAGGCGCATCGCCTGCTCGATTTCTCGGGATATGACGATCTCTATGCGCATTATGCCGATTTGAAGAAAATCAGTTTCGACTATGCCGTGGCCGAGCAGGAGCGCTCGATCGGCGTGCTGCGTTATGCGGGCGAGTGGCGCGATCTCGGGACGTGGAACACGCTGACGGAGGTCATGCGGGAACATGCCATCGGCGACGTCACACTTGACGAAAACTGCCATAATCTGCATGTCGTCAATGAGATGGATGTGCCGATCCTTTGCATGGGCGTCAGCAATGCCGTGGTCGCGGCGAGCCCCGAGGGCATCCTCGTTGCCGACAAGCATGCGTCGAGCTTCATCAAGCCGTACGTCGAGCAGTTCCGCCAGCAGATTCATTTCGCCGAGAAATCGTGGGGCTATTTCCAGGTCATCGACATCGAGCGCGAGAGCATGACGATCAAGGTGACGCTCAACGCGGGTCATGCGATGCACTACCATCGTCATGAACATCGCGACGAGGTTTGGACGATCGTCGAGGGGACGGGCCGGGCGCTTGTCGATGGTGCCTGGCGTGATGTCCGGCCCAGCGACATCATCGAGTTGCCGCGTGGCTGCTGCCACAAGCTGGCGGCCACGACGAAGCTCGTCGCCATCGAGGTGCAGCTAGGCGAGGACATCACAGTCGAAGATAAGGTCGTGGAAGCAGAATGATGCAGAAAAAGGAAGGCTGCGCTCGCGGATGAGTGCAGCCTTCCTTTTGTTTCTTTTATTTCACGATGACGGAGACGCCGTCGGGGATGACGGTGACGTTCGGATGGTCGATGCCTTTTGTTTTGAGGACGTCGCGCGCCATGGCGAACGCTTCGTTGATGTCTTTGGCATACCGGATATGCATGTCCTCGATCATCTGCCGCGGGGCTTTCGTGACCATGATGATGGTGTACTTGAGCAGCATGCGCAGGAGAATCTGGGATTCCCACTGGTCAAAGACGGTCTCATTCCTCTTGCGGGCGAGAATTTCATCCATGGCCTGCTGGAGGTTCGTGGCGTTTTTGAGTGTCTGGTAGAAGTCTTCGCCGCCGTGGCCGTCCGTGCAAGCTGAGACGTCGATGATGACGCCACCGTCTTTGCAGGTCGCTTCTGCAGCTGTCATGCCCTTGACGGACTGGTAGATGTTCTGGTCGAGCGGGTAGCCGCCGTTCGTCGTAACGACGATGTCGGCGGGGACGGGCTTCACGCCAGCGAGTTTCATCTCGAACTCGCAGCCCGCGTAGTGCGCTTCCTCGCGGTCACCAGCGAACGCGGCGATGACTTTCTTGTCCGCGTCGATGACGACGTTGCAGATGAAGGCGAGCTTCGCGGCCTTTGCGGCGTAGAGCATGTCGCGGTGGATCGGGTTGCCTTCGAGGATGCCCGTGCGCGCATGGGGGCTGTTGATGAATTCCGAGCAGTGGTTCGCGAGGACGGTCACTTTGCTCGCGATGCCGGGCAGCACGGACTTGCGGCCGCCAGACATGCCCGCGAAGAAATGCGGCTCGATGAAGCCTTCTGCGACGAGCAGGTCGGTTTCGACAGCGTGTCGGTTGACGCGGCACTCGCCGCCCGAGGGCAGCGTGCCGATGCTGACCATGTCCTCGTCCTTGCGGCTGTTGTGGATGACGAAATGTTCATGGTTGGCGATTTCCGCGCCATACTTCGCAACGAGCTCGTCATGGGTCGTCGGGCGGTGCATGCCGGTCGCGATGAGGATCGTGATGTCGATGTCCGGGCTGCCTTTGCGGAGCTCAGCGAGGAGCTGCGGCATGATGACGTGGCTCGGCACGGGACGCGTGTGGTCGCTGGAGATGATCGTGCAGGTCTTCTTGCCTTTCGCGAGCTCGCTGAGGCGCGGACTGCCGATCGGATGGGCGAGCGCCTCGGCGACGAGCTCTTCCTCGGACGCTTTCGCGGTGTACTCGTGCGCATGGGAGACGAGGACGCCGGCGACGTCTTCCTCAGGCAGCGAGAATGTGACCTTTTCCTTGCCGAACGGGACGGAGAATGACTTCATCACAGTTTTCCTCCACCCGTCTCAGCGGTAACAGCCGTGATGATGCCCGCGGCCGCCGTTATAATAGCAGTCGCCATCGCACTCGCCAGAGTATGGGCAGTCGTTCTGGTAGCGGCAGACAGGAGCATATTCCTCGGCGGGCTTCTGCTGGGCGGCGAGCACGGGCAGGGCCATCAGCATGCAGAGAATCACGAGCGTTGAAATTTTAATGAACATGATAGGCACCTCGTTTCAAATTGTTTTTCTTTATTATACCAGAAGTTCTAGAAAAAAGCGAGGGAAATCAGGACGAAAATGAATCTTTCTTGACGAATAGGGATGGCTCTGCTAAATTGAATGAAGAAAGAAGGGGACGGGAACGTGAAATTCGGAGAATTCATGGCGCAGCTCAAGAAAGGTGTGCCGCATGTGCTGCTGCTCGCGGGCGAGGAGCGCTACTACATCGACCGCGCGCTCGAGGCCGTGCTCGCGCGCCTTTTCCCTGACGGCGGGCAGCGGGACGGCCTGACGAAGCTGACGGGCGACGTCGATGGCGACCAGCTCATCGGGCTCCTCGAGACCGTGCCGTTCCTGATTCCACAGAATGTCGTCGTCGTCGAGGACACGACGTTGTTCCGCACGTCGAAGAAGAGCGCGGAGGCGGGCGGCGATGGAGGCGCAGGAGCCGAGGCAGCAGAGGCTGCAGGCGGCACGAAGCGCGGCAAGGGCGCGAAGTCATCCGCCGACAAGAAGCTCGAACGGCTGCAGGCCGAGCTCCTCGCGATGCCGGATTTTTCATACGTCATCTTCGTCATGGGCGAGAAGCCGGACAAGCGCAAGAAGCTCACGAAGACGGTCGAGAAGGCGGGGCTCGTGCTCGAGGCCGAGCCCGTGCGCGCCTGGAACATCAACGACTGGCTGCAGGGAAAGCTCCAGTCCATGAACAAGGACCTTGACCGTGACGCCTACGAATATTTCGTCAATGCCGTCTCGATGATGCAGCAGATTTCGCTGTCGTATCTCGACTCGGAGTTTGACAAGATTGCGCTGTTCTCGAAGGCGCGGCGCATCACGAAGCAGGAACTCATCGAAGTCTTCGCAGGGCTGCCGGAGGTCTCGGTCTTCGCGCTCATGGACGCCATCAGCGCGAAGGATGCGAAGAAGGCACTGGCGCTCCTCACGCGGCAGCTGGCCGACGGAACGTATTTCACGGTGCTTCTCGTGCTGCTGGCACGCCATGTGCGCCAGCTCTGGCAGGTGCGCTTGCTGATGGCGGACGGTGTGCGCGGCAAGGCGCTCGCAAAACCGCTCGGCCTCCATCCGTTCATCGCGGAAAAGCTCGGGCGCTCGGCTGCGCGTTTTTCGGACGCGCAGCTGCGGCAGTCGTTCCTCGACATCGCGGATGCCGACTATGCGATGAAGACGGGGCGCGGCGGCAACGAACTCCTGGAGCATATCGTCATCGAGCTCTGTGCGTGAAAAGGTTTACAAAGCTGTAATCCCGAAGTGCTAAGATGAACGTCGTTCCATGAAATTTTGGATGTTGGGAAAAGGGGATTTCAGATATGAAGGTCTTGGTGACAGGCGGCGCGGGCTTCATCGGCTCGCATCTCGTGCGGCTCTTGCAGGCGGAGGGTGAGCAGGTCGCTGTCGTGGACAATTTCACGACCGAATCACTCGGGGACATCTTTGCGGCGGGCCATTTCGACGCCGTCGTGCACCTCGCGGGGCAGACGACCGTCCATGTCTCGATGGCCGACCCGGAGCTCGATGGCACGCAGAACGTCGTCGGCTCTATCCATGTGCTCGAGCAGGCGCGCAAATACGGCGTCCAGCGCGTGATTTTCGCCTCGACGGCTGCGAGCTATGGCGACGTGCCGGAGGATCACCTGCCGATTGACGAATTCGAGCCCTTGCGGCCGCTGTCGTTCTATGGCCTTTCGAAAGTGACGGTCGAGCACTACCTCGACCTCTATCACAAAGCCTACGGTCTCGACTACGTCGTGCTGCGCTTCGCGAATGTCTACGGCGAGCGGCAGGGCGACGGCGGCGAGGGCGGCGTCATCAGCATTTTCGCGCGCCGCATCGCCGAGGGCAAAGACATCACGATTTACGGCGATGGCGGGCAGACGCGCGACTTCATCTACGCGGGCGACATCGCGCGCGGCATCGACGCGGCGCTCCGCACGGAGCATACGAACCGCGCCTACAACCTCTCGACACAGACGGAGACGAGCCTCAAAGAGCTCGTGGCCGTGCTGGGAAAGGTCGCGGGAAAAAACATCACGCCGAACTTCGCCGAGGCACGCAAGGGCGACATCTACCAGTCGCTCCTCGCGAACGGCCGCGCACGCCGCTCGCTCGGCTGGGAGCCGCAGACAAGCCTCGAAGAAGGCCTGCGGCGGACGTATGAACATTTCCTCCACAAGTGAGAAATCACGTCATTAGACAACAAGCAGGGGTCAGCCTCCAAATTGTGGATGCTGGCCCCTGCTGATTTTGTTCTTTCTTACAGGAGACCCACATATCATGCTGCACGCTCTTGGAAACAGGAAAACTGGAAGATGTGTCGAACTATGGGAACAGGTACAAAGAAAGGAGAATCCGCTATGAAAACCATTGCTTTGATTGCGCATGACAAAAAGAAAAACGAGATGCTCGAATTTGTCGGGCATCATAGGGAACTGCTCGCGAAATTCCATCTCGTTGCGACGCGCACGACGGGGACGCTCATCAATGAGACGTTCGGGCTCGACGTTGAGACCATGATGTCCGGCCCGCTCGGCGGCGACCAGCAGATCGGCGCGCTCGTTGCGACCGAACAAGTCCATTGCGTCATCTTCTTGCGCGACCCGCTCACGAGCCAGCCGCACGAGCCGGATATCAATGCGCTCCTGCGCCTCTGCGACGTCCACAACATCCCGCTCGCGACGAACCTCAAGAGCGCGCACATCCTCTTGAAATACGTAGCCGAGAAAGAAGCTGCAGGGGCAGAGGGTTGACAGCCATGCCGGCGGCACCTTCGTGTCCTCGCACGTCGGGCAATGGAATTGACAGTGATGGGAGGAACGGTTCCCTATGGGTGGCACGGATTATCCTAGCAAGAGGCGCGACTATTATCGAGAGTACATCAAGGAACTGATACCACTCAAGAAGCCGTTCTTGGTGACGGGAACATACGATCCCCCGATTGATATCGGCGACACGCATTTCTGCCGCTTCCTGAACATCAAGCCGTATGTTTTCGGCGCTACCGGCAAAGTATTGTGCTCGCATATCCACATCACGAGGAAGCTTGCGGAGCGCTGGTATGACCGGTTCACCATCGACATGAAGGGCAGGGAATTCGTCTTATGCGTGAAGCCGTACCTGTACGAGGAGAAGAGAGGCGGCTTGGATCTGACATCGAAACTCCGAGAATGGATCGAGCCGATCTTTCCATCCGGATGGTACAACGGCCCTCTGGAAGTCTTCTCGAAGATTCCGGAAGATGAGGTGCTGGATTTTCGCTTCATCCCGAAGAGATGGCATTTTCTGTCAGATATTGCTTCTTATCAGCATGCAAAGGACAGGGGAGCAAGCATTTCGAAGCCGAAGGCGAAGAAAAAACCTTCGAAGCGCAAGCGCCAGATATACGCGCCGCATCCAGATGAAGCGTTTGTGCCGGAAGAAGGCCGTCCGACCATCGAGTGGATGGAAAAGGAAATCACGCGTGTCATGGCGCTGTCGAAGAAAAAGGTTGGCATGAAGATTCTGGCTGCTCAGGGGATTTTTTTCGACTCTGCATCTTCCAGGCTGGAGTGGCTGTCAGGAAAGCTAAAGCCTTGGAAATGGACGGAATGGGAGATGGTCCATTTGATGCGTCGGATTGATGTTACGCCGGAGAAATTCGCAAAGCTCAAGAAGAAGAGCTTCCGCGTGTGGTACGAAGAAAACGGTTGAGAGGAGCATTTGCTGCGCAGCCTGATTTTTCGTGCGTCGGAATTTTGAAGTGCGAGGTGATGATGATGCTGGATTTCATGAGAGAGAAAAAGAGGCTCTTCACCCATAAGTGTGGGTGAAAAATTAGCATCAGCATCGCCTCAAGCCGCGTGATTCGTGGCTCGAGGACGATTCGGCAATGGTACGACAATA